>JABACB010000044.1:689-8307 GCA_014237925.1 Alphaproteobacteria bacterium | reverse complement strand
GCGCCCGCTGACGCGGGGTCTTTTGCGAGGGACAAAGTCCCTCGCGCTCCCTATGCGTGCGCTACGCGCACGACGTTTGCAAAATACAATGAAATTTTTAACAAAGTCAATACACAACAAAAGCTATCCACAGAAAAATCATCCTCCCCCAACATCGTTATTTTCTCGGCGGTAGATGCAACGCCCGTCCCCATCCATCCAATACCGCCTCATGCATCGCCTCCGATAGCGTCGGATGCGCAAATACCGTCCTCATCAACTCCGCCTCCGTCGCCTCCATCCCCAACGCAATCCCATAACCCTGAACCATCTCCGTCACCTCTCCGCCCACCATGCTCGCGCCCAAAAACGCCCCGCTAGCCTCGTCAAAAACAACCTTAACCATCCCAACATCCTCCCCCAACGCAATCGCCTTGCCGTTCGCTCCTAAGGGAAACCGCCCAATCCTAACCTTGCATCCCTCCCCCTCCGCAGCACGCGCGCTCATCCCAACGCTAGCAACCTGCGGAGAAGTGTAGACACAACTGGGAATATGCTCCCGAACAATCGGAACAACATCCTCCCCCGCAATCGACTCGACACACACAATACCCTCAAGCGATGCCTTGTGCGCCAACATCGGAGCGCCCGCAACATCCCCAATCGCATAAATTCCCTCGACACTCGTCCGCAACAATCCGTCAACCTCAATCACACCACGAGCCTCGTCAAACACAACGCCCGCATCCCCCAACCCCAATCCCTCGACATTTCCCACAACCCCAACCGCAGACAAAATCCTATCCGCCTCTACCTCATCCCCTCCCCCCAACTTCGCCACAACTCCCCCACCCTTCTTCTTCTCAATCCCCTCGATCGACTCTCCCAGCCGAAACTCGATCCCCCGCTTTTCCAACTCGGATTGCAACACGCCCGCGATCTCCTCGTCCTCGTTGAACAAAATGCGCGCCGACGCCTCCACGACAACAACCTCGACGCCAAAGGCTGCAAAATAACTCGCAAACTCCAACCCAATAGCGCCGCCGCCCGCAACAAGAAGACGACTCGGAAAATCTTCCGCAACCATCGCCTCCCGATACCCCCACACAACATCCTCGTCCATAGGAAGAATCGGCAACTCGCGCGCGCGCGCCCCCACAGCCAGCACAATATGCTGGGCTCTGACAGCCTCCTCCTTCTTTTTGTTCCCCCTCCCCGAAGCGACAAGCAACTCTCCCCTCCCCCCCAGCCTCGCCGTGGCGTAGCGAACCTCTACGCCGTTGCTCTTCATCAAGAGCTCGACTCCTCCGTTCAACTTCGCCGCAACAGCCCGCGAACGCGCGACGATCCGCTTGGAATCAAACTTGCTGCCTGCGCCCAGGCTCAAGCCGAAAGCCTCCATCTTCTCCAAGCTCTGCCACAGCTCGGCGGTGCGCAACAAAGCCTTGGTGGGAATACAGCCCCAGTTCAGACAAACGCCGCCCAGCGTCTCGCGCTCGATCAACAACACGCGCAAGCCGAGTTGTCTGGCGCGAATGGCGGCAACATAGCCGCCTGGGCCTCCGCCGACGATGGCAAGGTCATAAGGAAGATCGGGAGAAAGATCGGGAGGATTGGACATACGGCGATTCTACAAAGATTTGGCTTGCAAGTCGAGAAGAGGCGCGCTAGGGTTGGCTATGAGCGGAGCAACAGCCGAGACGACTGCCCGAGTGCAGAGCTTATCTGCCGAGCGCTACAAGTACGGTTTCGAGACAGAGATCGAGACGGAGAAAGCGCCGAAAGGGCTGAGCGAAAGCATCGTGCGCTTCATCTCGGAGAAGAAAGAAGAGCCTGAGTGGCTTTTGGATTTCCGCCTGAAGGCGTATCGCCGCTGGCAGAGCATGCGCGAGCCGCGGTGGGCGAAGTTGAAGATTCTGCCGATCGACTACAACGCGATTCACTACTACGCCGCGCCGAAAACGACGGAGGCTCTGCAGTCTTTGGACGAGGTCGATCCGAAGCTGCTCGCCACCTACGAGAAGCTCGGCATCCCGCTCAAAGAGCAGGAGTGGCTGGCAGGCGTTGCGGTGGACGCCGTCTTCGATTCGGTCTCGGTGGCAACGACCTACAAGGAGAAGCTTGCAGAGCAGGGTATCGTGTTCTGCTCGATCTCGGAGGCGGTGAAGACGCATCCTGAGCTTGTTCGACAATATCTGGGCAGCGTCGTTCCGTACAACGACAACTTCTTCGCTTGCCTGAACGCTGCGGTGTTTACGGACGGGTCGTTCGTCTACATTCCGAAGGGGATGCGCTGTCCGATGGAGCTCTCGACCTACTTCCGCATCAACGCGCGCGAGTCGGGACAATTCGAGCGCACGTTGGTGATCGTGGAGGACGCTTCGTATGTGAGCTATCTGGAGGGATGCACAGCGCCGCAACGCGACGAGAACCAGCTGCATGCCGCCGTCGTAGAACTGGTGGCGCTGGGCTGCGGTGAGATTAAATACTCGACCGTCCAAAACTGGTATCCTGGCAACGAGGAGGGAGTGGGCGGCATCTACAACTTTGTGACGAAACGAGGCGCCTGTCGCGGGCGCGGCTCGCGCATCACTTGGACGCAAGTCGAGACGGGGTCTGCGATCACTTGGAAGTATCCGAGCTGCATCCTGCAAGGAGACGAATCCAGCGGTGAGTTCTACTCGGTCGCCATCACGAACAACAGGCAGCAAGCGGACACAGGCACGAAGATGCTGCATTTGGGCAAGGGGACTCGGTCGCGGATCATCGCGAAGGGGATCTCGGCAGGCTTTGCCGACCAAACCTATCGCGGCTTGGTGCGCATCGCAGAGAAAGCCGTGGGCGCGCGCAACTTCACGCAATGCGACTCGCTTTTGATCGGAGACCGTTGCGGCGCGCACACGGTGCCGTATATCGAAAGTCGCAATCCGCAAGCGACGGTGGAGCACGAAGCCTCGACGAGCAAGATCGGGGAAGATCAGCTTTTCTACTGCCGCCAGCGCGGGCTGGACGCGGAGAGCGCGACATCGATGATCGTCAACGGCTTCTGCAAAGAGGTCTTGCAGACGCTACCGATGGAGTTTGCCGTCGAGGCGCAGAAGCTGGTCGGCATCTCGCTGGAGGGTAGCGTCGGCTAGGATAGCCGTCGGCTAGGGTAGCCGTCGGCTAGGGTAGCGTCGGCTAGGATTTCTTCTGCGCTCTTTGTTCTGTACTTTTGTAGCGACTTGCGGCGGCGTGGGTTTGTTGCGCCCTGCCTCAGGCACTTGGGGGTCGGGCGCGGCGGTTTTCTGTTGCGCCTTGTTGGAGCTTGCGGGGGGAGGCAAGGTTGGCTGCGCTCTTTTGGCGCTGGTGAGTTTTGCGCTCGGCGTTCCGAGCGCGCAGCACTACGGCGAGCGCACGGGACAAGCCGATCATTCGAACATCGTGATCGACGAGTTTGCGGCGATGGCGGGAGTTCTTGTTTTTGCGCCTGCTTTCTTTCTTCCTGCCTCTTTCGGAGACGCGATGGGATTGTGGGGTTGGGTTGCGGGCTTTGTTTTGTTTCGGCTTTGTGACATTGTCAAGCCTTTCCCTGCGGGATTTTTGGACAGGCGTTGGAAGAACGGGTGGGGGGTGATGTTGGACGATGTTGCGGCGGGCGTTTGGGCTGTGGGTTTGTTGTGGCTTTTGGAGCTGTTGTTGGGTTCGGGGGGGCTTTGGGGTAAGGAGGGGTATCGGTTTTTTCTGTGAGGGTTGAGGAGGACATTTCTAAGGTTGCGTCTCGTGTTGTCTCGCTGGCGGCGAGGGGGGGAGTTCGGTTGGTCACGGCGGAGTCTGTGACGGGTGGCAAGGTGGGTAGTTTTCTGACGGGGGTTGCGGGCGCGTCTGGGGTGTATGGCGGGGGTATTGTGAGTTACGGGGATGGAGCAAAGATTGGGCTACTGGGCGTTTCGCGCGAAGCGTTGGCGCGGGAGGGTGCGGTGAGCGCGTGTGTTGCGCGCGCGATGGTGGGGGGGGTGCTTGCGCGCGGCGAGGCTGTGTGGGGGGCGGGGAGGCTTTTGGGCGTGGCGACAACGGGCTACGCGGGGCGGAGAGAGGGAGAGCTAGACGAGCGGCGGGAGCGGGAAAGGGGTGAGGAGGAGGTAGAGAAGGTTGGGTTAGTTTTTGTCGCAGTGGGTTTTGCGGAGGGAGAGGTGCGTGTTGAGGAGCATCGGCTGGACGGTCGGGGGCGCGATGCTGTGAGGGAGCGGGCTACGCTGTTGGCACTGGAGGCGCTGGAGCGACACTTGCGCTAACGATACTTGCACTAACGATACTTGCGCTTGTGTGAGGGGCGTGCTTTGCGGATATTCAGAGAGTAGCCAAGAAAGAGGTGTCGATTGAATCGAAAGCCACTCCGTTGACGCTGTCGCCGTATTCAATTTCGATGGTGAACGCCAAAGTGTTTTCAGCATTGTAGGCATTCTTGATCGTGATGATATTTGTTGTGCTAAAACCTAGTCGGATATCCTTTGTCAGGGTGATTTCGAGGTCGTTGACGTTTCTGGCGATGGTGGAGGTGGTGAAATCTCTATCGACGTACGCTTGATCGGCTACGTCAGGGTTGGCGCTGTCAAACCGCAAGGTCATGGTATCTCCCGCGACATCGTAGATGTTGTCCGATCCTAATTGTCCGACTCCGGAGAAGATGTAGGTGTCGTCGCCCGCGCCGCCGTAGAGTTCGTCGTTGCCGTTGCCGCCGTCGAGGATGTCGTCACCTGCCCCGCCTTCCAGCGTGTTTTTGCTCCCGTTGCCCGTGAGTTCGTCGCTTTTTCCTGAGCCTCTGATGTTCTCAATGCCCATCAGTGTGTCTCCTCCTTGGTCTCCATCTCCAATTTGGAGACCTCCGAAGAAGTTGAGACTAACATTAACAGCTTTCTCGGAGCTTTCGTAGCTCGCCGTATCGCCTGCGCCGCCGCCACCGTTAATTGTGTCTGAGCCTTTGCCGCCTTCGAAGATGTTGTCCTCGCCGTCGCCGGTGAGCGTGTCGTCGTGGTCTGAGCCGATAAGGTTTTCGATGTTCGTCAGCACGTCGCCCGCGGCGTCTCCGTTATCGTCTCCGTTGTTGGTTAGCTCCTGTGTAGCCTTTCCGAGATCAACTAGGACGGCAACACCGGAGTTTTTGTAGCTCGCCGTATCGCCGTTGGCACCGTTGCCACCGCCGTTGATCGTGTCTGCACTATCGCCGCCTTCGAAGATGTTGTCCTCGTCGTCGCCTGTGAGCGTGTCGGCGAAGATCGAACCGATAAGGTTTTCGATGTCGTGGTAAATGTCTCCTGCTGCGTCGCCCGTATTGGCGGTGTTTCCAGAAAGGTCGACGGTGACACGTGCGTTCGAGTTTTTGTAGGTCGCCGTATCGATGCCGTCTCCGCCTGAGAGCAGGTCGCTGCCGCCGCCGCCTTCTAGCGTGTCGTCGCCCGCGCCGCCACGGAGGGCATCGTTGCCCGCGTCGCCTCGGAGGATGTCGTCTCCCTCGCCGCCGCCAAGCGTGTTGCTTTCCCCGTCGCCTGTGATCTCGTCGTTGTAAATCGAGCCGACGATGTTTTCTATATTCAGCAGTTCGTCGCCCGCGGCGTCTCCGTTATCGTCTCCGTTGTTGGTTAGCTCCTGTGTATCCAATCCGAGATCAACTCGGACGGCAACACCGGAGTTTTTGTAGCTCACCGTATCGCTGCCGTCGTTGCCGTCGAGGCGGTTGGGATTGATGTCGCCTGCAAGCGTGTCGTCCTTAAGCGATCCGATGATATTTTCGATGTTCGTCAGCTCGTCGCCTCCTGCGTCTCCTGGCGATGTCTGCGGGGCGCTCCCTAGAGAGAGATCGACGCTCACACCCAAAGAGGAGCCGGCGTAGCTCGCCGTATCGCTGCCGCCGCTGCCGTCGATGATGTCTCCTCTCGAGCCGCCTTCGATGATGTTGGGGTTGTCGTCGCCTGTGAGCGTGTCGATGTTCCCGGAGCCTATGATGTTTTCGATGTCCACAAGCGTGTCGCCCGCGGCGTGTCCGCCTGAGGGGGTCACCTCGTCATTGCTGTTCTTGGTAGAGAGGTCGACGGTGACGCCTGAGGTCGATTCTTTGTAGCTCACCGTATCGCCGTTGGCACCGTTGCCGCCGCCGTCGAGGCGGTTGAAACTGCTGTCGCCTACAAAAGTGTCATCCTTGTCTGATCCGATGATGTTTTCGATGTTCGTCAGCGTGTCGC
Organism: Alphaproteobacteria bacterium; assembly: GCA_014237925.1. Taxonomy (GTDB): domain Bacteria; phylum Pseudomonadota; class Alphaproteobacteria; order JABAAW01; family JABAAW01; genus JABAAW01. The sequence goes on along the minus strand of JABACB010000044.1, from coordinate 2,110 downwards.
CCGCAGCGTCTCCGCCTGTATTGGCGGTGTTTCCAGTGAGATCGATCTGGACAGCATCGGTGGAGGCTGCGTAGCTCACCGTATCGCTGCCGCCGCCGCCGTCGAGGTCGTTGGCATTGCTGTCGCCGATGAGCGTGTCGTCTTGGTCTGAGCCGATGATATTTTCAATTTTGTCGATAATCACAGCGTGACCTCCCGAGGTTCCCGTTCCCGTGCCAAGATTGATCTCGATGCCACCGGTGGTCACATCTGAGAAATCCGCCGTATCGTCGTCTGCATCGGTGCCTTGGATGAGGTAAGTTTCGTCTGTGATTTCGTAATTGCCCGTGCCCATATCGGGAGAGGTGGCAGAAAAGGCAGTCAGCTTCGAGAGCAAGTCGTCGCCCAGCACGCTCGTGAATATCAAGTGCGTGCTTGAAAAGGTGACTTCGGGCGTGGGAATGCTGAGGGTGATGCTCTTCGTAGCGCCACCCGTGCCGAAGGTGAGCGTGAGCTCCTTGTTGTTCGTATCCTCCGTGTAAGAAAACTCTCCGCTCGACAGCAAGGCTTGAAGCTGCGTGTCAAGGTCTCCTGCCAGGCTGAACTCATTTCCCAGCACCAAATTGCCAAGGTCGATTTCCACAGCGCCTGAGCCCGTCAAGATGGTAGAAGAACCTGCCGTATCGTAGTCGTAGCTCTTGTCGCTGGTGTAACGCGCAAACTCTTCGTAAGCCTTCGAGAGCTCCACCGCCGTGACGCTGTCGGGGGTCGTGTCCGTGCCGCTGTTGTCGTAAATCTCCAGTTGGAATTTGCTGTTCCCTCCGCCTTCAAGGTCGGACTTGGACAAGACGATGTAGTGGTCATCGCTGCCCTCGAAGGTCAGACGCACCTGATCGGCATTGCGGTTTTCGAAGCCTATCAAACCTGTTCCTGTCAGGAAGCCATCCGTATCGGTGTTCCATGCGGTTGTTGGGGTATCAACATGGAGGCGGATAATGTTTGTGACCACTTCGGTGGCTTCGGTAATGGTGTCCTTTCCGTCCTTGTCGTCGGTTGTGTAGCGATAGATGTAGGTGTCTACGCCCGCGCCGCCTGTAAGCGTGTCGTCGTCGCTGCCTCCCTCCAAAGTGTCCGCACCGCCGCTGCCTTCTAGCGTGTCGTCTCCCGCGCCGCCTTTAAGGATGTTGTCGTTGTCGTCGCCCGTGAGAGCGTCGCTGTAGACAGTGCCAGTTGCATTTTCAAAGTTTTTGATCTTGTCGCGCGTACGCGCGAAAAGATCATTGTTGCTCGCCTCCTGCGTCGTTCCGCTCAGAACGACACTGACCCCTACCATTGTATCCTCGTTCGCGTAGGAGAGGGTATCGCTATCGTCTGTGCCGTCTGTGTTTGTTCCTCCGTCGAGGTCGTCTACGCCCAAGCCGCCTTCGATGATGTCGTCGCCC
>JABACB010000044.1:0-680 GCA_014237925.1 Alphaproteobacteria bacterium | reverse complement strand
TTGTTCCTCCGTCGAGGTCGTCTACGCCCAAGCCGCCTTCGATGATGTCGTCGCCCGCGCCGCCGTCGATGGTATCTACGCCGCCTTCGCCCTTGAGCGTGTCGTCGCCCGCGCCGCCTTCCAGCGTGTTGATGCCCGCATCGCCCGTGAGTTCGTCGTTGTATCTTGATCCTCTGATGTTTTCGATGTCTACAAGCGTGTCGCCCGCGGCATCTCCGTTATCGACTCCGTTGTACATTGCATCCTGTGGATTCGCTCCGATGACAACCTTGACAGCGGCTGCGGAGTTTTCGTAGCTCGCCGTATCCTCCTCTCCGTTGCCGCCGTCAAGCGTGTCTGCGCCTGCGCCGCCCTCCAAGGTGTCCTTATCTGCGCCGCCTCGCAGCGTGTCGATTCCCACGCCACCTGCGAGGATGTCGTCGCCCGCGCCGCCTGTGAGCGTGTTGTCTTTGTTGTCGCCCGTGAGAGCGTCGTCTTGGTTGGAGCCGACGACATGTTCAAAGTTTTCGATATTGTCGCGCAGCGAGTTGTCTGCTGCGTTGGTCGCGCTCTGTCCGCCTCCGTCGTCGAGGTTAACGATCACTCCTGCGCCCTCGTTCTCGTAGGAGAGGGTATCGCCATCGCCTGTTCCTCCGTCGAGGTCGTCTACGCCCAAGCCGCCTTCGATGATGTCGTCGCCC
>JABACB010000043.1 GCA_014237925.1 Alphaproteobacteria bacterium | reverse complement strand
TGGAAAGAGGAGAGCGAGGAAGAGTTCTGGTGGTGCATCGATCAAACGATCAAAGGGCCGGATGGATGGCGGCCCAACATGATCCTCGACGATGGCGGTGATCTAACCCAATTGATGCACGAACGGACGCCGGAATTGCTGGACGATGTGCGCGGCATCTCCGAAGAGACAACCACCGGTGTGCTGCGCCTCCATGAGATGGAGAAAGACGGTTCCCTCAAGGTGCCAGCGATCAATGTCAACGATTCGGTGACCAAGTCCAAGTTCGACAACATCTACGGATGCCGAGAAAGCCTCGTCGACGGCATTCGACGCGCTACCGACCTCATGATGGCGGGAAAAAAAGCTCTCGTGTGCGGATACGGCGATGTAGGAAAAGGATCGGCAGCAGGATTGCGACACGCGGGTTGTCAGGTCTCCGTCGCCGAGATCGACCCCATCTGCGCGCTACAAGCCGCCATGGAGGGATTTCCCGTCGTCAATCTCAGCAAGGCGATCCAACGCATGGATATCGTCGTCACCGCAACGGGAAACCGCGACGTTCTCACCCTCGAAGACATGCGCAACGCACGCGACGGCGCGGTGTTTTGCAACATCGGACACTTCGACAACGAGATTCAGGTGGAAGCCTTGAGGAACCATCGCTGGCAGAACATCAAACCTCAGGTCGATCAGATCATCTTCCCTGACGGCAAAAAGATCATCCTGCTTGCTGAAGGCAGACTGGTCAATTTGGGCTGCGGTATGGGACATCCCAGTTTTGTCATGAGCGCATCCTTCACCAATCAGGTCTTGGCGCAGATCGAGCTGTGGTGCAATCATGCGTCCTACGAAAAAAAGGTGTATGTCTTGCCCAAGAAGCTGGACGAAAAGGTGGCACGCTTGCATTTGGACAAGCTCGGCGCAGAGCTCACGCCGTTGCGCGAAGAGCAGGCGCGCTACATCGGCGTGAATGTTGAGGGACCTTACAAAACCGAACGCTATCGCTACTGAAAAAGTTGCAAAAAATTTGCTTTTGTCTATAGAATCCCTAAAACACTTTTAGTGTTCGAAGGAATGTTACACTTTCGATCAGGAGAAAATATGCCTATTTCATCTTCCCCCGCCATAAGATGGCTTTTGCGTCTTCGTTTTGTTGCTTTGCCCGTTGTGCCGTTGCTCTTGGCGGGATGTTTGTTGGGGCAGCAGCCCCAGCTGGTATCGATCAAAGCGGGTGAGGTTGTTCAGGTCAAGTTGCGCTGCGACAACAGCAGCAACCCTACCTGGCAGGAGATACGAGAGAAACAGTTTTGGGTGATGGTCACCGACGGCGAAGGAACGCTCAGGGCGAAGTATCGCGTTTTGAAGCAGGGACATCAGGGTAGCGTGATTGCTCAGGGGCTGACTCCAGACACGGTTTCGCTGGTACCTGTCGGCAAGTATGTCGTGGAGGTGACGCACCCCGAATCGGGCTCGGTCTATTCTACGGAGATCCGAAGAACACTGATGCCCATCGTCGGTGCTGTGATCACGCCGGGCACTGTTTCGGCGGGCTTTTCCGCAGACCTGCAACCCGTCTACAAGAACATCCTGAAGGATCAATACACCTATCAAAGGGGAGGAAAGGTGGTGCTTGCCGGTAGCATCGTCAAACAATGCAACCCATAAGCAACCCGCTCTTCGAGGATGGGAAAGCCGCGGAACGCACGGAGGAAACGAGCGGAGCGCGTGGAGTTGCGTCTTACGGAATGTCGCCACCCGAAACGGAGACAGTCGTTCCGTCGCTGTTTTCGTAAGTGATGGTGTAGCCCACCCCGCGAGCCAGCTGGTAGTAGCCTTGCACGACAACGCGCTGGCTCTCGCCTTCAGACGAGGTTGCCGTCAAGACTAGGTCTTCGCCGTCGCTGCTTCTGGCGAGCGCCAGTCCTTCGACATCGTGAAAGGCGATGCTGTTTTGACCGTCGTCGTCGATGATCGTGTCCTTGCCGTCGCCTACGAAAAACAAGTAGCGGTCGTCGCCGTTGCCGCCGAACAGACCGTCGTTGCCCTTGTTGCCGCGTAGCACGTCGCCGCCGTCGCCGCCGTAGAGCCCATCGATACCGCCGCCGCCGTCGAGGTGGTCATTGCCTTCTCCTCCCTCCAGACGGTCGCTACCCGCATCTCCGTAGAGCCTGTCGTTGCCTCCCGCACCGATCAGGCGGTCGTTGCCTTCGTTGCCGTAGAAGGTGTCCTTCTGCTCGTCGCCTTGAAGAATGTCGCTACCAGAAGTGCCTTCGCCCAGCGCACTTAGCATCCGATCCGCATCGTCGTTCCACGGAATCTCCAAAGCCTCCTTCAACTTTTCCGCAGGGTCGATCTCAACGCTCGCAGGCGGAAGCTCTTCCACCTTCGCTTGTTGAACGGGCTCAGGGTCAGGCGCGGGTTCCTCGGCAATTTCCTCGGCAATTTCTTCGACGACCTCCTCGATCGACAGATCCTCGCTTGACAGATCGTCGCTGCTGATGCCGCTGTCTTGCAGATCTTCAAGCCGTTCTACGCTGTTGTCGAGCAAGTCGTAGGTTTGCAACACTTCTTCGACGGAAGCCGTTTCCACCTCGAATGCCTGTTGTCCTTGCGCGTCTTGGGTGAGAACGAGCGTTTCGAAGGCATCGCTACTCTCTGAGGCGGCGACTTCGGCAGTCTCACCCGCCTTGTCTTGTATTTCAACCTTGCCTTTGAGAACGGTGACGGCGAGCTGTCCTTTCTCTTCGTCGACTTTGCCGAGAATCTTCGTGCCGCGAATACCGATCGTTCCGTAAGGCGTGTTCAGACGCACAGAGGCGGGACTCTCCCCCGCGATAAAGCCGCTCACATACGAGAAAGCACCGGCGATCACAGAGAGAGTCTGAAGTCCTTTCGAAGAAAGCTCGTCGTAGATGTATTCTTCGACGGTGAAGCGAGCATTCTCACCAAGGCGAAACTCCATCTTGTCGGTGAACTCGATGAAAACACTCGAGCCTTCGCCCGTCCTCACGGTATCGCCTAGATAGATCGGGGTGTCGTTTGCAAGCGCGACAACCTCGTCGTCGCGTACGACCTCGGCCAGACCTTTGAGACCGCGCACATGCCCGATCGGCTCGTTCTCTTCCCCCCCCGAAAAAAGGCCGCCTAGAAAGCCAAGCGCGTAGCGCGGCGCAAGAGTCCCCCCTTCAAGAGTCTCCCCTTGCAGAAAGGCTGCGACAAAGTCGGGCGAAAGAAAGCCCCCTGACGCCGTCGCAAGAACAGGCGCAGAGGAGGAGAAGTAGCCCTCCACGACAAAAAACTGCTCCCCCGCCCTCACGACAAGATCATCCCCCTCGCGCACAAAGGTGAGCTGCGCAAGCGAAAAATCCTGCGGCAAGGTTATAACTTCTTTTACCTTCGTATTTGTTGTGGTGGACATGGTCCAGCCTCCTAACATAGAACACATCCCTCCCCTGTGTCGCTTGTCGCCGACAAATAGAATCAAGTCAAGACAATTCTAAATTTCATCTGCCGCCGCTTTCTTCATGCTGCTATGTCCTATGCTGCGTCTAAGTTCCTGTCGCTGCCATCGCCATACGCCTCTTGAAAACAGGAGTCTTGTCCAGCAACCCCATGCCCCCCAACCTCAGCGCACGCAACATACCGTTGTCGTTGCCAAAAAGACGCTGCAAACCATCGGTCAGCATCACCAACCGTCTCACATCGCCATGCCGCCTTCGCTCGTAGCGCGACAACAACCCCTCGCTGCCGAGATCCTCGCCCAAAGACAAGCCCTCCCTCAACACCTCCGCCAGCGCGGCAACATCGCGCAAACCCAAGTTCAGCCCCTGCCCAGCCAAAGGATGAATCCCGTGCGCCGAGTCGCCCAAAAGCGCAACCCTCTCCGATACATAACGACGCGCGAAAGACAAGGAAACAGGATAACTCATCCGCGCGCCACACAAAGACACATCGCCCAGCCAGCTGCCAAACCGAAGCGAAACATGGCGCATAAAATTTGATCCTTCCATCGATGCCAAACGATCGATCGTAGAAGGAGCGTCACACCAAACGATCCCGCTGCGACGACCCGTCAGAGGCAAACTCGCAAAAGTGCCGCTCGGCATAAACCACTCGACAGCAACACCGCCATGCTCGCGCTCGTGACGCAACGCACACACCAACGCTCGCTGAGCGTAATCGCGCGTTCGACAGGAAATACCCGCACGCTCCCGAACGACAGAACGCCTGCCGTCGCAAGCCAACAACAGCTGCGCGCGAAAACAACGCTCGGACTGCCCTCTTGCACCTTCCGCCTCTTGTCCCTCTTGCTGCCCTGCCCTCTGTCCCTCTGCCCTCTGCCCCTCTGCTGTCGCGTGCGCTATGACTTCGATGCCGCGTGCGCTCGACGCGAAGTCGACGACGCGAAGTCCTCTTTCAGAGCGTATGCCTCGGCAGAGCGCGACGGCACGCGAAAGAAGATCGAGCAGCGCTTGCTCCTCCACGACGCAACCCAAAGGATACGCTTTGGGCTGCGCTCCCTTCTCTTTCGCCACCCCCGCACCACCCTCGCGGGCAGCCGCGACGGCGTCGCTGTGGCTGACATGCAGCTTTCTGCTATCCACACCGCGCAGAGGATGCGCTTCCACGACGCGCATGTCCCATATCGGAGAAGAGACGGCGAGAAGCTCTTGCCCCAGTCCCAGCTTGTAGAGGAAGTCCCAGCTGGATTGCGCAAGCGCCCAAGCACGAATGTTTTCGTGCCGCGCGTCCTTTGCAGCTTTTTCTTCTCGCGCTTCGACAAGGGTTATCGACAAGCCCTCCTTGGCGAGCGCGAGCGCCGTTGTCAATCCGACGACACCGCCTCCTGCGACAACAGCGTCCGTGCCTGCCATGCCTTGTCCCTTCCTTGTCCCTTGTCTCTGGAGTTAGGATTGGGGATTAGGATTGGGGTTTGGAGTTCGGATTGGCTTTTGTTTTGGCTCTTGTTTTGGCAGAGACGGAAGGCAGCGCGTCCAGCCCTTGTTGTGCGAGTCGTTTCATCAGCAGGAAGCCGAGCAGTGCCGACGACATCGAGCCGATGAAGACACCGAGCCGTGCCTGAGTGATCAAGGGGCTATCGGCGTAAGAGAGCGCTCCGATGAAGAGGCTGATCGTAAAGCCGATCCCGCACATCATCGACATGGAGTAGATATGCAGCCAGTTGCAGCCTTGTGGCATGCGTCCCCAACCCAGCTTGACGAGCATCCAAATGGCGCCTGTGATGCCGATCTGCTTGCCGAAGAAGAGTCCGCACGATATTCCCAGCGTGACCGGGTGAAGCAGCACTGCGGCGAGCGAGCCCATCTCGGCGAACGAGACGCCTGAGTTGACGAAGCCGAAAAGCGGCAGGATGCCGAAGTTGACCCAGGGAGCCAGCGTGTGTTCCGTTTGGATGAGCGGGGAGATGCCGTGCGCGTTCTTGAGACGGAGCGGGATACAGAAGGCGGTGAGGACGCCTGCGATCGTTGCATGCACGGCGGAGTTGAGAACGCACACCCACAGGATGATACCCAGAAGGGCGTAGGGCAGCAGCGATGCAACGCCGCTTCGGTTCAGCGAGAACATGGCGAACAGGAAGATGATTCCCAAAAGCAGCGGCAGGAGTGAGATTTGCGGTGTGTAGAAGATGGCGATCACGAGGATGGCGCCGAGGTCGTCGATGATGGCGATGGCGACCAGCAGCACTTTCAAGCCGAGCGGAACGCCTCTGCCGACGAGCGCGATGATGCCGATGGCGAATGCAATATCGGTTGCGGAGGGAATGGCCCATCCTCTGTAGAGTTCGCTGCCGCCGCCTTGGGCTGCAACGAAGGAGACATAGATGAGGGCTGGCACTGCCATACCGAGCGCGGCGGCGAAAAGGGGCAGAACGGCTTGGTTGCGGCGCGAGAGTTCGCCTACCAGCAGTTCGCGTTTGATTTCCATCCCGACGAGGAAGAAGAAGATTGCCATGAGCCCGTCGTTGATGAAGTGCTGCAGCGTTTTCTTCAAGCCTATGGCACCGACGCTCAGATTGACGGGCAGATGCAGCAAGTGTTTGTAGGCGTCGGCGTAGACCGAGTTTGCAATCACGAGCCCGAGCACGCCGGAGACGAACAGCACGATGCCGCCGGAGGATTCTTTCTCCATGAGCAGGCGGAGAGGTCCTGTGAATTGGTCGAGACGGGTTGGAGCTTTTGCCATGTGCGGGTATTCTATAGGGCAGGGGGGGAGGGTTGTCAATGTTTCTCTTGACGCTGGGCGGCGCTTGTGAGACAAGGAGCGGAAGATTTTCTGTTGAAGCGGTTGTGTTGCGGAGGATTGTTTGGCGATGGCGACGATGATGGCGACGATGACGGCGTGGTTGCGCGGGCGAGAAAACGGAGGAGGGGAGAAGCGAAAGCGATGGCACATAGCTGATAAGCAGAAGGGTGTTTTGCTTGCGGTTGTCGGTGTTTTGTTGCTTGTTCCCACTTCGTTGTTGATACGGCTGATGCCGTCGTTTCCGGTGGAGGCGTTGATGTTTTGGCGTGCTTTGCCGCAGGTGGTGGGGTTGGGGATATTTTCGATCGTGGTATTGGGGGCTAGGTTTTCCAGATCGAGGTTGTTGTGGGGGATGGGGTTGATTTATGCGATAGAGACTTGCTGTTTTTTGATTTCGGTTACGCACACTTATGTAGCGAACACTTTGTTGTTGTTGTCGATGTCTCCGTTGTGGGCGGCGGTGGGGGGGTGGCTGTTGTGGCGGCAGAGGTTGCCGATGGCGACTTGGGGAGCGATTGCCGTTTGTTTTACGGGGTTGGTGATTGTGGCGTGGGGGGGGATTGGTGGGGGGCGATGGTTTGGCGATGCGATGGGTTTTTGCTCGGCGTTGGCGATTTCGGCGTTTTTTTTGTGTGGACAGAAGATACGCTCGGAGAATGCGATGTTGGCGGTTGCGATTGGGGCTAGTGTTGTGATGGTGGTAGGTTTTCGGACGGCGGTAGATTTTGGGGTTCCTCCTGAGGGGGAGGTATTGCCGTTGTTATTGACTTTGGCGATTCAGCCTTTTGGGATGGCATTTTTGGCGATGAGTGCGCGGTATATTCCTGCGGCGGAGGTTGCGTTGATTTTGTTGTTGGAGCCCTTTTTGGCGCCGATTGTCGTTTGGGGGATTGTGGGCGAGGTTCCTCCTGGCGCGACTTTGCTGGGGGGGGGGATGAGTTTTGCGGCGATTGCGCTGTGGTGTTTGTGGAGCTTGCAGAAAAGAAGAGGGAAGGGCAGAAGGAAAGAACCCAGACCGATCCAAATACGGTAAAGAAAGCGAAAAAAGTGTAAAAAATGCAAAAAAACACTTGACGAGGTAAACTCGCTTTGCTACAAGCACTTTTTGGGACGAGGCTTTGCCTCGTTTCTGACAAAAAAACAACCCTAGAAAGAGGATACGATTATGGTCACGAAAGGCCCCTACTTTCATCTTACCAAGAAAGTGCACGATATCTTGAAGAGTGAATATGAGAAAAATTCCAAAGCTGAACTGACAGCAAAAAGAATCGCTGAAATTATTATAGAAAGGTATAGAGACGATTGTCAGGAAAAGATCAATCGCTCAAGAAGCCCTTTGCTCAAAGGAAAAACGGTCGATTCTGCTAGAGGAGATCTTGAATTTCAAATTAAAGCTCAAATCTTAATTCAGCAAGAAAGAATTAAAAGATACCCTAACATAAACATTGATTTCTCTGTAAAGCCACGTTTGTTTGTTTATAACGAAAAAAGTACGCAACCTTCTGAACAGGAAGATGCTGATAAAAAAATAAAAAAGGAAGAGGATAAGAAAGAAAAATTTCTTTATCCAATGTTGCAACAATACCTTTACTATTATTCTGGTTATAAAATTTTCAGCCGCCATATTCCTCACGAGGGCTCTAGCAGTTCAGAGGCGGGGGCAAACAAGTGGTTGCATCCAGACTTGGTTGGTTTGCAAGATATGCAGGATGACTACATGCAAGATAACCATAAAAATGATGAAATGATAAGTCTTATGAAAAATATTGGTCACAAAAGATTTAAATTTTGGTCTTTTGAAGTTAAACCTGAAATCAACATAGGAAATGTGCGTGAATCTTTTTTTCAAACTGTGGCTAATTCTTTTTGGGCAAACTTTGCTTATCTTGTTGCCACTAAAATCACAGGAGAAGAGGCAAATAAGGAGTTGCGATGGCTTGCCAACCTTCATGGTGTAGGATTTATTCGTCTTGATAAGGATGATGCATCTAATAGTGATATAATTATTCCTGCAAAAGAGCGAGAAAAAATTGATTGGAATATGTTTTATCGACTGATCAGTAGTAATAAAAAATACAATGATGACTATTTATGTTTAGCTAACGCAGTTCTTGACTCACGTACAAAGAAAAGCCTTGAAACAAAAGATTGGGGCATTGAGGAAATAGAAATAGACGATTGATAAAATTTAGAGGCATATCTGTTGCGCGAGCCAACAGATATTCTTCCCCCTCGTCGTCATACCGCGTTGCTAGATCGTTGCGCGAGGCAAAGCCTCGCGCTTGAGTCGTTAAGAGCCACGCTCTCGCAAGCC
>JABACB010000042.1 GCA_014237925.1 Alphaproteobacteria bacterium | reverse complement strand
AGCAAGGCATCGAACGCCTCGCGCAGAAGCTAGGCGAAGAAGCCACCGAAACGTTGATCGCAGCCCTCGGTTGCAAAAATCCCTCGACAGAAACAAAAACAGAAACGAAGTCAGAAACAAAAACAGAAACGAAGTCTGAAACGAAGACAGAAACGAAGACAAAAACGAAGACCGAAACGAACGCCGCCAAGCAAGCCCTGTGCGAAGAAAGCGCGGACCTTCTCTACCACCTCTGCCTGTTGTGGTATGCTTGCGACACAACCCCCCAAGAAGTCTGCGCCGTGCTGGAACAGCGCAGCCTTAACAAAACAACCCACCGCCCGTGAACGCCTACGACCCCGACAACATCTTCGCCAAGATTCTGCGCGGTGAGATTCCTTGCAACAAAATCTACGAAGACGAACACGCGCTGTGCTTCCACGATGTCGCACCGCAAGCCCCAGTCCATGCGCTCGTTGTTCCGAAAGGCGCGTATCGCTCGTTTTCAGATTTCGCCACCAAGGCGAGCAGCGCCGAGCGCGAAGGATTTTTTCACGCCGTCTACAAATGCGCGCAACTGCTGCAACTGGAGACAGGCGGCTACCGCCTGCTCGCCAACCACGGCGCGGACGCAGGGCAGGAAGTTTCTCATTTCCATGTCCACATCTGCGGCGGCGGCAAGCTGGGAAAGCTCGTAACGAGCCTCTAGTCGCAGCTGTTCAAGCGCGCTGCGCGAAAGCCTTGCGCGCGCAAGGTCGAAAGCAGCTCTTGGATATGCTCTTCGTTCCTCGTCTCGGCGACGATGTCGAGCTCGGCTTCCTTGGCAGCGCATGCCTCGAACATCCGTCGATGCGATACCTCGACGATGTTCGCTCCTCCCTCACCGAAGATTCCTGCAACCTGCGCCAGTACGCCGGGGCGGTCTGCTATCGAAACTTCGATATGGGCGAGCGAGCCGCGTCGCGCCATCGTCCTCGTCAGAACGGATGCCAGCAGTCTTGTGTCGATGTTCGCGCCGCAAATCACCAGCACGACCTTTTTGCCCTTGAAACGTTCGGGATAGGCGAGCAGAGCCGCCAAGGGTGCGGCCCCCGCTCCTTCGGCGAGCACGCGAGCGTGTTCCAGCAAAGCGACGACCCCCGTCTCGAGCGCGGGTTCGCTCAAGAGCAGGATGTCGGCAACCCACTTTTTGACTGCCTCGGCATTGCGTTCGCCCGGATTTTTGACGGCGATGCCTTCCGCCAAGGTCTGTCCGCCAACCTCCGCCTTCTTGCCGCGCACTAGGTTGTACATGGACGGATACATCGCCGCCTCAACCCCAATCATCTCCGTTTTTGCCGTCTCCGTCTTCGCGCCCTCTCCTTTGATCACTGTTGCGATGCCCGTGATGATGCCGCCACCACCGATGGGAACGACGATTGCATCGGGCGATGGCACGTCTTGGGCGATCTCCAATCCGATCGTCCCTTGTCCTGCCACCACCTGCGCGTCGTCGTACGGGGAGACGAACAGCGCGCCCTTTTCTTCTTGGATCTTGCGCATCATCTTCATGCCGTCGTCCAAAGTTTCGCCGCATTGTACAACCTTGCCGCCGAAAGCCTTGGTGCGCGACACCTTCGCGTACGGTGCTGTCGTTGGCATGACGAGGGTCGCCTCGATGCCGAGCCTGCTCGCATGGTAGGCGAGCGCTTGGGCGTGGTTGCCCGCCGAAACCGCGACGACTCCGCGCGCTTGTTCTTCGTCCGTCAGTTGCAACAGACGGTTCAACGCCCCTCGGTCCTTGAACGAACCGCTGCGTTGGAAGGTTTCCAGCTTCAGATACACCTCCGCATCGCACAAAGCCGACAGCGCCGCCGAAAGCAAGCAAGGCGTGCGCACAACGCCCGCAGCGATGCGCGCATGCGCTGCTTTGATGTCGTCCAAAGTAACGATGTCGTCAGGCATAGCAGGCAGAGATGGAGGCTTCAGGCGTGGGAGAAATAAGACACGGAGGCTTAAGACGCTGAGAGTTGGATGTCCTTTGTCAGAGCGACTATCAGCGTTAGGACGATGTTCGGCAAGCGAGCCTCGAGCGCAACTCTACCACGCTACCGACCACAAAGACAACCGGCGGGGTCAAGTCGTGCGCGAGCGTTGCCGCCTCCTTGAGTTTTCCCGTGATGATCGTCTCGTCTTCAAGGGTTGCGTTCCGCAACAAAGCGACGGGCTCGTCAGGCGAGCGTCCCTCCTTGACGAGCAGGCGCGTGAGTTCTGCGATCGGCTTGAGCGCCATGTAAAAGACCAAGACCTCCGCGCTGCGCGCAAGCTCTCTCCAGCGGATGTTGCGCGGAAGACCGCCCGTCATATCCTGTCCTGTTACAAAGGTGACGCTGGAGTTGTGGTCGCGGTGGGTGAGGGGAATGTTCGCGTAAGCCAAGCCCGCCGGAGCCGCCGAGAGCCCCGGTAGCACACGAAACGGCACGCCTGCTTTCACCAACCCCAAGGCTTCTTCGCCGCCGCGCGCAAAAAGAAACGGGTCGCCGCCCTTGAGACGCAAGACCCGCCTCCCTTCGCGCGCGCACGCGACCAGCTTCTGCGTGATGTCCGCTTGACAAGGCGAAGGCTTGCCGCCGCGTTTGCCCGCGTACAGACGCTCGACACTCCGCGGCACCATCGACAAGACCTCGGCTGATACCAAAAAGTCGTAGACGACGCAATCGCCGCGCTCCAACTGTTCCAGCGCGTCGCAGAGTTGCAAAGTGACGAGCGTAGGATCGCCAGGTCCCGCGCCCGCAAGCCACACCCACCCCTTTTCGAAGGCGCGCAAACGCGCCTGCACGACGGCGGGCAACATCGACTTTTTTCTGCTTCCCTCCCCCTTGCTTTCCACCCCCCCCTTGCTTCCCACTTCCCCCTTGCTCCCCCCCTTGCTTTCCACGAGACCTGTCTCTGGCGGTTCAGTGCATGCGCTCGAAGCCGATCGGCTCTCGACCGCAGACGCGCGCGAACACAAGGTAGAGCTTGCCGACATCGGACGACATGAAGGCCATCGGTAGCAGGTTGTCGGGATCGACGCTTTGCGCGCCCGCGAACAGATCTTCGAAGATACGCTGGTAGGAGGCGACGCTACGCCCGACCTCGCGCTGCTCTTCGATGCTGGCGTTCATCTTGGCAAGCATGGCGGGCGTCGTATTTTGCAAGATGCGCTTGGTGTAAGCGTTGCGTTCGCCCTTGTCGAATCGAATTCGGCTTTCTTCCTCGTCGTCGAAGAGGTGTCGAGCGATCTCGGAACATTGAGCGTGCAACGAATCGACGACGGAGCGCGCTTGTTTCATAAAGGCTTCTTGCGGATCGGAGAGTCCTCCTGAGAACAGGTTGCGCATGTCCTTGCGAATGGGATCGGTCGCGCGCTTCAGCTTGCGCACATCGTCGACGATGGTCTGCGACAGAGATTCGGTCTCGCTACGCAGCGAGTCGACTTTCGCCAAGATTGTTTTTCCGTGTCGTTCCAAGTCTGCCGGCAAGGCTTCGAAACGATCTAAAGCCTTGTTGGTCATCGCCTCGAGGGCGCGGCATTGCCTGTGGAGGTCTGTGCGCAACACGCTCAGTTGCTCTGTCAAGGCGGCGGCGCCACGATCGTCGTCGGTGACCGCGCGGCTGAGCGACTGGATGTTGTTCCTGATCGCTTCGGCGACCTTGTCGAACGCTCTTTCGGTGTCGCCGAAACGGTCTTGGACGGCGACGAGCGTTTCGCCTGCGCGTTTTCCGAACGCGCTGAACGAACGCGCCGCCTGCTCGGAGGCACCGCGTTGGTCTGAGAGCAGACGATCGGTATGCTCCAAACCCTTGACCAGACGCTGACTGCTCTCTGCAAAGCGTGTTCCGCTGCGCTCTAGGTTTCCTACGGTGCGCTCCAGCACGCCCTCCAGCTCTTCTGCGATCGAACGGAAGTCGCTGCCCGTGTTGCGGAAGCGCGATGCAAACTGCTCGCCGCTCGTGCGCAACTCTTCGAGATGCGAGAGTAGCGCCGCTCCCATATCCTTGAGCCGTCCTTCGAATCCTGATGCGCTCTGCTCGACGGCCTGCGTCTGCTTGTGCAACAGAAAGGCTATCTTCTGCGACTGCTGTTCCAAGTTTGTCGCCGAGCGAGCGATCGTCTGCGCGCTGCCCAGGAGTCTCTGCTCTGCCTTTCCCATGGTCTCGCTTGCAGCCGCAAAGAGCGTCTGGATTTGCACCTCCTGCTGTTTCAAGAGTGCGCTAGTTTTATGGACGCGCGCGTGCGACTCTTCGAAGCCCTTGTAGAGTTTTTCCGCCTGCAAGTCCATCGCCTCGACGATTCGCCCGACCTGTCTCAGGGTCGGGTCGAAGGCGATCGAGAGGGTCTTGTTGTGTCCTTCGAGCGCCTGTCCGATGTGGGCTATCTGTGCGCGAATTTTTTCTTCCAAGTTGCCCACATGCATGCGCGCTTGGTTGGAGACCTCGCTCATCGCTGCCAAGTGTCCTTGCAGGCTTTTTTGCACGGCAGCCAAGACATCGCCCGCCTGCTCGGCACGCCCGAGCGCGTCCTCGCTGGTCTGCTTGAGGGTGCCGCTCGCCTCGACATTCTTCGCTTGCACGCTGTCGAAGGCTACGAAGATCTTTCGTTGATCCGAAAGCAGACGCGCGCGTACTTGTGCGCTCGATCCTTCGATTCGCTCCAGGAGCGATTCGAAGTATTGCAGCTGCTTCTGCGCCAAGAGCTTGACATCCTGCATCCTGCTGTCGTTGCCTGTGATCGCGCCCTGCATGTGGTCGATCGAGCTGTCGAGAGCTTTGGTCGACTGGGCGATCTGGGAGACTAGGTCTGTGGTGGACTTTTCCAGCAGCCCTGTCTGTTCGAGAAGCCTTTCGAAGATCTTGTTGTTCGTCTCGACGAGCGCGTGCGAGAGGTTTTCGCCCAAGCGGTCGAATTGCCGCAAGTTGTGCGCCATCGACTGGTGCAGGATATCGCCCTGCTCCTTGAGCCTTTTTGCGAGCGCGTCGTTGAGCTGCTGCGTCTGGTCTTGCACATTGGAGGAGAAGGATTCGATTCGCTCGATCGCCCTTTCCGCGATGGCGTCGATGACCTGATCCTGCTCGGATCGGATATAAGCGGTTGCTTCTCCGATCTTCTCCGCCTGCTCGCGCAGGTTTTCGGAAAGCGAGTGTCCCGTTGTGATGAGCGCGTCGGTTGTTTTGTCCAAGGTTTCTGCGCCTTCGGCGATCTTGCTACTCAGCGCGCCTGCCACCGACAATCCTTTCCTGCTCTGCTCCTCGATCGCCGCCAGCGCCGTTCCGATCGTTCCCGACAGCCGTCCCATCGCGCTGCCCGTCTTGTCGGAATGATCCCTGAGGTCGTGCAAACGCCGCGTGATCGCCTGTCCCGATACATCCAGCGCGCCCAGCGTGCGCGACAAGAGCCCTTCAAAAAGCTTCTCGTAATCCTGTGTCCGCGCGTGCAAGCTCTCGTTCTGCTGTTCGAGCCACAAGACGAGGTGGTTGAGCCATTCGCTGTGGTGGCTGAGGTTTCCGCGCAGCTTGTCGTGTAGCTTGTCGTTTTGCTCGACGACGACGCTTTCCAAAAGCTCTCGATCCTGCGAGAGACGCTCGGTGACCGCCTCTCGCAGCTCCTTCTGCGATTCCAGCGTTCTCACGAAGAGCCCTTTCAGCTCCGAGTTCTGTTCGAAGATGCGCTTCTTGACCTGCTCGCCAGCCTCGATGAGCGTCTGCGCCGACTGGCGCACTTCGGCTTCGTGCTGCGCGTTGAACTTGCTCAAAATTCCCTGCAGCTTCTTCGTCTGGTCGCTCAGGGTTTCGCGGATCTGCACCTGACGCGACTCGATCCGATTGACGAGCTGATCGACCCCCGTCGTGATGTCGTGCAACACGCCGCGCACGCGCGTGTAGAGACTGTTCTGTCCCGTCGAAAAGTTTTCGACCATCTGCGTGTGCTGTCCTGCGATGCTCTCTTCGAAGTTCTGCAAGCGCGAGCTGTTGTCCTGAGCTATCTGTTGCAGCTGCTTCGAGACCTCCGCGTCGTCGTTTTGCAGCTGCTGCAAGTTGTTTGTGTGATTGCGTGCAATCTCTTCTCGAAAGGCTTCGAAGCTGGCGCCCATCTTTTCCACCTCTGCTTGCAGCGCACAGACGAACTCACCGCGCCTTGTCGCCAGCAAGCCGCTCATGTCCTCTTTCAGCGCCTCGAAGCGGGAGGTGATGACGGAGAGCGTTTCTTCCTTGTTGTGCAGCGTTTCTACGACGCGCGTCATGGATTCGAGCGAGCCGCGCGACGACTCGTTCATCGCCGACAAACGCTCCCGCAACAGCGCGCTCGTCACCTCCATCATTTCTCGTGCTTCGCGATGGGTGCGCTCTGCGAGTTCTTTCATTTCTGTCGTCTTTTGGCAGACTCCTTCGCTCGAAGAGTACAGCAAGCTTTCCGCATCGATACTGGCTCTACGCAGCGCCTCGGCTTGGCTCAGCATCGCAGCGCCCGCAGAGCGCACGCGCGCATCTTCTTCGCCCAATGTCAGCAAGTCCAGCTGCAAGGCAAACAATCCGCTCTGCTCCTGCGACTGCACCTGACGCAGGAACACCGCGCACACGAGAGCCAGCAACAACAGCGGCGACGCTGCAAGCGACCAGGCTGCCAGTGCCTCGAAACCCGCAACACTCAGCGGCAACACTCCCTGCAACAGCCACCCCCCGACCAACGCCAGCCAAGTCGCAGCCACAGCAGCGACGCAGCCGTAGAGCCACCATTTCCTTTTCAGCGTGCGGCGCAACAAGGCAGCGCGCGCCGTCGTGAAATCGCCGCCTGCCAAAAGTCCGTTCTGATACGATACCTCGTGTACCATAGGCTTATGCGTCACAGGCTCATGTGTCACAGACTCAAGGATCGTAGCCTCGTGTGTCATAGGTTCAAGTGTCGTAGGCTCAAGCGCAGGCTCAAGTGTCGTAGTCTCAAGCGCAGGCTGGCTTGCCGCAGGTTGCTTTGATCCTGCGAAGGGAGAACGGAAGGGTTATGACTTGTCGACATCGGCGCACTGGGTTAGGATGGCTGCTCGTCGTGGCGAGAAAAGACACAAGAAAGGAGCGAAGACTCAGAAGCCCCCCGCAGCCCACTTGGCGGAATAGGTAGACGCAAGGGACTTAAAATCCCTCGGCGAGGAATCGCCATTCCGGTTCGAGTCCGGAAGTGGGCAAGCTCTTTCGCTTCCTTTCGCGCTTTCGCTTCCTTTCGCGCTTTCGCTTTCGTTTGCGCTTTCGTTTGCACTTTTGTTTGCACTTTCGTTTGCGCTTTCTTTCGCGCCTGCAATGGATTCATGCCTGTCGATTCGCCTGTGAGTCAAGCTTCTTGCTGGCTCTTCTGCTTGCAAAGAGCAGGTTTTGTGCCACTTCTTGCCAAAATCTCTTGCTTTTTGTTTTTTGTTTGCACTTTTTTCTTGTCTTTTTTCTTGTCTCATTGGCTCTTTTGTTGCTAGACTTCCCCTCGTGATGCCCGCTGTCTGGGGGCAGACTGGGCTACGGAAGGAACTTTGATGGAAGGAGACAAGACGACCATGGCGAAAGAAACGAGAACATCCAACACTTCATCCCCCCCTTACACGCCATCGCATGTGGCGAACTTCTTCTTGGATTGCGCGGCGGAGGAAGGGGGAGATTTGACCATGCTGAAG
This sequence comes from Alphaproteobacteria bacterium, assembly GCA_014237925.1. GTDB lineage: Bacteria > Pseudomonadota > Alphaproteobacteria > JABAAW01 > JABAAW01 > JABAAW01. The sequence continues at coordinate 1,030 of JABACB010000042.1, read as the reverse complement.
TTGCAAAAGCTGGTCTATTTCGCTTATGGCTGGACGCTTGCTGTGTTGGGACAAGAGCTTTTCAACACAACCGAGCATCCGATCCGACGCTATCGCTATGGACCAGTCATCGAGTCGCTTTATTGGGAGTTCAAGTTTTTAGGCAACAAGCCCATTGAAAACTATTCGCGCTCTTTGAAAAACGACGGAGAGTTCGGAGTGGAGAAAATTCCTGTTCAGGACAAGGCTTACAGAATTCTCCAACAAGTCTGGAAAGCCTATGGAGGCTTGACAAAGCACAAGCTGATTGCCTTGACGCACGAGGCCGGCTCGCCGTGGGACAAAGCCAACAAACGAGGCAGTTCCGCCCTGAAAACAGAAGAGATCGAAAAACACTTCGGGGGTCTGTTACACCCAAAACTCCCAAAAGTCTCCTGAATCCGACAGCCTCTTGTGAGCGAGAACGACAATCTAGCAGAGTTTTTCGATGCTGCTCTTACAAAAGAGACCGAAAAGCAAGTCGACCCAAAAGCAGAGGACGATACCAAAAAATCAGCAAGAGTAGAAGAAAAGGACACGCTTAAAGGCGATCCCATCGGAAAAGCCAGAGAAGAAGTAGGCTTGGCTTTGTGGGAGTTGGTTAGAAAAAGAGGGGTTCCTATTTTCGGTTGGGCAGTAGCGGGGATTTTTGCGATCATTTGTCTTTCTTTGCTCGCCTTGTGGATCAGATATGTTCTCTTTATTTGGAACAAGCCTGAAAGCATATTGCCTCTTCTCATCAAAGCACGTGATCTGGGTGTCGCCACAGCCTTTGGTGCGCTCCTCACCTACGCGAGATTGCGATAGGTTTTCCGAAAGCCGCGGCAATGAGCGTCTTCGTATAAGCATGCTGCGGGTGCGCGATGATGTTCTCTGTTGCGCCCGCCTCCACGATTCTTCCCTCCCGCATCACCACCAGCTCCTGCGCCATGCTGCGCACGACTCGCAAATCATGACTGATAAAAAGATACGCCAAGTCCAACTTGCGCTGCAAGTCGCGCAACAACGAAAG
>JABACB010000041.1 GCA_014237925.1 Alphaproteobacteria bacterium | reverse complement strand
TCTGACGTACCTACTTTTGACACGCGCAAGTATGTTCGGACATTGACGCGCGGAGGTTTCAGCGATCAGCAGGCGCATGCGAGCACCGATGGTTTGCAGGAGGCTTTGCGGGGGGTTGCGATGAAATCCGACATCGATGTTTTGAGGGCTGAGATGAAGGTGGAGATCAAGGGGGTGAAGGCGGAGATCAAGGAGATTAGGGCTGAGATTGGTGCGATAAAGATGATACTTGAGGCTCATCAGGAGCAGAAGCGGAGATCAGACCAGATGATGGTGTTGGGCTTTACGTTGTTGGGGGTATTGTTTGCGGTTCCGCCCATTGTTGCGACCTTTTTTGGGTAGCGCAAGTATGTTCGGACATTGACGCGCGGCGGGCTCAGCGAGCAGCAGGCGAACGCGAGCACCGATGGTTTGCAGAAGGCTTTGCGGGGGGTTGCGATGAAATCCGACATCGAGATTTTGAGGGCTGAAATGAAGGCGGAGATTGGGGCGGTGAGCGCACAGGTGGCAGCTATCATGCAGACGCTTTTGGCTCATTAGGAGCAGATGAAGGCATCTCTTTATAGGTAGAATAGGCAAAGATATAGTGGCATCTTTCGAGTCTTTATTTTTTTGTTTTCCATAAGAAACCTTATGCGCCCCTTGCCACAATCACTCTGTGGTACGCACTTCTTCTATGCGCCTGACTTTACTTTGTGACTTTTTGCGGCGCACGGAAGCCTCTTCTCTCAAAGTCATGTTTAAAGTCATGTTTTATGTGTTCGACCCACCCTCGTTCTCTTCCAGCACACGCCGCGCAACGCGAAAACACTCCAACGCCTGCGGAACACCACAATAAATGCCAATCACATGAATCGTCGCCCGCAACTGCTGGCGCGAAACCCCGTTGCCCAACGCCGCACGGCAATGGATCTCCCACTCGTGCATCTTGCCCAACGCCCCGATCATCGACAAGTTCATCAGCGAGCGAGTCTTGTCGTCCAATACCTCGTCTCCCCAGCCGAAACCCCAACACCACGCCGTCATCGCCTCTTGGAAAGAACGCGTCAAGTCGTCGGCACTCTCCAAGTTTCGCTCGACATAACGCGCGCCTAAGACTTGCTTGCGCTTTGCCAATCCCTTCTCGAACAAGTTCTCGTCAAACAAGCTCTTGTCCTTCCTCTCGTTATCTTCGCTCATCGCACCGCCTCCCTGTTTTGCTGCTGTTTCATCGCAATCGCAATGTTCTTCGTCTGAACGTAGTTCCACAAAGCCTCCCTCCCCTTTTCGCGTCCGTAGCCCGAACGTCCGTAGCCGCCAAAAGGAGTCTCGACACCGCCTGCATACCACTCGTTGACGAACACCTGCCCTGCCCGCAAGCCCTGCGCGAGCCGCATCGCAATCTCTAAATTTTCGGTGAAAACTCCTGCGACAAGTCCGTAAGGCGAGTCGTTCGCCATCGCCAAAGCCTGCTCCTCGTCCTCCGCCCTCATCACCGCCAGCACGGGAGCAAAAACCTCTTCTTGTGCGATTTTCATCTCTGTCGTCACATCCTTGAACACCGTCGGAGCGAAGAAATATCCTTCTCCCTGCAAACAATCGCCGCCGGTTGCCAGTACCGCTCCCTCTGCGACAGCCTCCTGACACACGAGGCGTGCTCGCTCGCGTTGTCGTGCCGAGATCATCGCGCCCATGTTGGCACCGAAGGTGGGACGCTCGATACCCGCTCCTACGGACAAGCCTTCCGCCATGCCGACGACCGCCTCGACAACCTCCTCGTAGATATCTCGATGGACGATCAACCGCGCGAGTGCCGAGCAGACCTGTCCCGCATTGAAGAAGATGCCCCAGCGCACCGAATCGACGAGGCGTTGCAAGTCTGCATCACGATGGACGACCGCCGCCGACTTGCCGCCCAACTCCAGCAGGCACGGCACGACATGGCGCGCCGCGCTCGTCGCAACCGAGATTCCCGTCGCCACCGAACCCGTAAAGACGATCTGAGCAATCTCCGCGTGTGCCGCCAACGCCGCCCCTGCATCCTTGCCGATGCCACAGAGCAGATTGACCGCCCCTTCGGGAAATCCCGCTGCCTCGACAGCTTCGGCGACAAAGCCGTTGCTCAAAGGATCGAGTTCGGGTGTCTTCACGACGCAGGCATTGCCCGTCGCCAGCGCAGGAGCGAGCGAGCGCGCCGTCATCTCCAGCGGATAGTTCCACGGCACGATCTGAGCCGAAACGCCGTAAGGCTCGTAGACCGTGAAGTCGTAGCAATCGCTTCCCAGCGGCACAGAGCGTCCCTCCAGCGTTTCCGCTTGGTTGCCGTAGTATTCAAAATAACGCGCTGTCCCCTCGACTTCCAAAGATGCCTCCCACAAAGGCTTGCCGCTCTCGCGCGTGAGACACAAGGCGATCTCGTCACGGCGTTGCAAAAGCCTCTCGCCGATGCCGCGCACCATCCGCCCACGCTCGCAAGGACGCATGCTCGAAAGCGCGCCAGAACGATGACAGTCGCGCGCAGCAGCGACCGCTTTGTCGATGTCACCTGCATCCGCGCAAGCTTGTTCGGCAAAAACAGCCCCTGACGCAGGATCGTCGACCGCAATCCTGCCCGCGCCGCCGTCGATCCACTTTCCTCCGACAAAGTTTTGCCTGTACATCGCTTGTCAGCTCTTGATCCTTGCGTTCGCAGGATCCCAAACAGCCCCTCGCGTCACGCGCGCCTTGCGCGTCGTCTCCAGCACCATGACCTCGACCTCCGTATCGGGCTGACACAGCATCGGCGGCAGATAGCACCAGGCAAGGCACGCCCCTACGCCGTAACCGAATCCTGTCGATGTCACAAATCCTACGCACGCGCCTTCGTGCCAAACAGATTCTGCGCCAGTCGGATCGGCGATCTTCTCTGCCTCGCTCAAAGCCCCTGGCGGTTCTTCGAGTTGCAACAAGGCGATCTTCCACCGCCGCGCAAGAGTGCGCGACGCTTTCGCGCCTTGAAACCCTTCCTTGCGCGCAAAGCGTAACAAACAAGCTTCGCTCAGCGTGACCTCTGGAGTGATTTCTTTGCCCGACTTGTAGGCTTTCTCCATGCGCAAGGCGTTGAGCGCCGCCGTGCCGAAAAGAACGGGAGGGCGCGTCGTTGCTGCTTGCTGCAAAAAATCGTAGAGCTGTTCGAGCTGCACCATCGGAGCGTGCAGCTCCCAAGCGAGTTCGCCCGTGTAAGAAACGCGCATGGCACGCACATCTTCGACGCTACCGACGGTGAGCGACTTGCCGCTGAGCCAAGGAAAATGTTCGTTGTCTAGCGGAGCGTTCGTACAGCGCGCGAGCAAGGCGCGGCTTTCGGGTCCTGCGAGCAACAACACGCCGCGCTTCTCGGAGACATTGTCGAAAGCAACGCCCTCGCCCTTCCGACACTGCTCCTGGAGCCACGCGAGCAACGCCGCCTCGCGCACCGCCGCATAGACGAGGTAGAAGCGATCCGCCGCAAGGCGCATACAAGTCGCCTCGCCTTCGATGCGTCCGTTGTCGGCAATCATATAGGTCAGCGAGATGTCGCCTTCCTTCTGCGGCAAGGCGTTCGACGACACTCGCTCCAAAAAGGAAGCTGCCTCCCTGCCGTAGACCTCCAGCTTGGCGAACGCGCTCATATCGGCAAGCCCGCAGTTCGCGCGCACCCCTGCCACTTCTTCGCGCACGATCGCGTGCAAGGGGGAGCGGCGAAAGCTGTGGATCGGACGCGCCTCGCTTTCGCTTCGAGCGTAAAAATAAGCTCGCTCCCAGCCGTAGACATCTTCATAAACCGCACCTTGCCCCTTAAGTCGTTCGTAGAGAGGCGTCGTTTTGGAATGGCTCGGACGGCACTGCGGACGGTCGAAATGGGGAAAGGGAATCTCGTGTCGCAACAGGTAGTCTTCTTTTGCCTTGGCGATGCGGTATTCCTTGTCGATCTTTGCGCCGAAGCGTCTGGGATCGAAGCTCGCCATGGAGATATCGGCGGCGCCATGGACGATCCACTGCGCCAAGTATTTTCCCGCTCCCGCTCCCCAGCCGATGCCGACCGAGCTGCCGCAACAGAGCCAAAAGTTCGGCACCCCCGAAGGTCCGAGCAGCATGTTGCCATCGACAGGATGCGTGATGCCGCCATGCACAGCGCGCTTGATGCCGAGATTTGCCAACACGGAAAAACGTTCGAGCCCTTGCTGCAGCCAAGGAGCCACCCGTTCGTAGTCGGGATCGAACAGAGGATGTTCTTCCTCCCACGGCACTTCGTCGTCCCAAATCGTGACGGGGTTTTTTTTCTCGTAGATGCCGATCAAACCGCTTTGCTGCTCCATGCGCAGATAGCCCGAAACATGCCTGTCGTCGCGCACGACGGGCAGCTCTTTTGTCAGCGCGGCAAACTCGGGAACGCTCTCGGTGACGAAGTAGTGATGGAGCATGTTCGCCATGGGTAAATCCAGCCCCAACCACGCCGCGATTTGTCGTGCGTAGAGTCCGCCTGCGTTGACGACGCGCTCGCACCGCCAGCGTTCGCGCGCGCCTTCGCTCGAAGTCTCCAGTCGCAACGCGCCGTCCGCTTCTTGTTCTATGCCCAACACACGCGTATCGGTCTTGATGTCGACGCCGTGCTTTCGTGCACCTGCGGCAAGCGCGAGGGTAACCCCGGCAGGATCGACATGTCCGTCGTCGGGAGTATGCAAAGCTGCCTTGACACCTTCGAGGGAATAGAAGGGATGGAGCGCACGAATCTGAGGAGGATCGATCATCTCCATCGGTATGCCCAAGCCCTTGCCGAGCGAGAGCGTGGCCTGCAGCCAGTCGATCTCTTCGTCGGTGTAGGCGATGCGCAACGAGCCGCAACCGTGCCAAGTGACGCTCTGCCCCGTCTCCTGCTCTAAACTCGGATAGAGCTCGGTTGCGTGCAACGCCATGCGTGCAAGGTTGTCGTTGTTGGTCGAATGCGTGACTTGCCCTGCCGCGTGCCAAGTCGATCCTGAAGTGAGAGCGGCTTTCTCGAACAAGACGATGTTGCGCAAGCCCTCTTTGGCGAGATGATAGGCGAGCGAGCAGCCCATCACGCCGCCGCCGATGATCGCGATTTGCGCGTGTGCCACCATGCCAAACCTCTCTATGACAAACCTCTCTTGTAAAAATGAGACCCGCGACCCGTCTAGGTTATGCTATCGTAGCACAGAGAAACGCAGATTCGTCACATCGCGCAATATCACGCAATCGAGGTTTTGGCATGACGCTCGAAGCTCTTCCCTCGCATGCTTCCGTGCGCGCCAACCCTGCCTCTGTCGCTTCCTCTCCCCCTCCCCCTCCCCTTCCTGCTCGCGCCTATACGGACGAGGAACTCTATCGCAAGGTGTTGGAGCGCGTCTTCTTCCGCTCGTGGCTCTACGCCTGCCACGCAAGTTTTCTCGAAGGCGCGGGTCGCTACAAGGTCGTCGAGCTGTTGGGAGAGTCGCTGCTACTCGTACGCGATCAGTCGAATGTGCTGCACGCCTTCTACAATGTCTGCCAACATCGAGGGCACAGGATCGCTAGCGACGAGGGCAACGCGACGCGTTTCGTCTGTCCCTATCACGCGTGGTGCTACGATCTGCAAGGCAGATTGAAGTCCGCTCCGGGAACGAAGGGTGTGCGAGGATTCGACAAAGACAAGGTGCACCTCGCTCGCGTGCGCGTCGAGGAGTTTTTGGGCTTCGTCTTCGTGAACTTTGATCGGCAGGCTGCGTCGATGGAGCAGACCTATCCCAACCTTGCCGCAACCCTCGAACGTCTATGCCCTGATATTGCCGCACGATATTTCGCTTTCGAACACTCGGCGCAAGAAGAATCGAACTGGCTTGTCGCGGTGGAGAACTACAACGAATGCTACCATTGTCAGCATGTGCACAAAGCCTTCTCACAAGGTATTGTCGTTCCCGAATCCTACGATGTGCAGCCCTTGGGCTGTGACGCACGCGTGTTGCACCACAGCGCGAAAGCTGCCACGGGCGAGGGCTCGTGGTATGACACATCGAGATCGGACTACGCGAGTTTTTTCCTCTACCCCGGTTTCAGCTTCCAGCTCTACCCCAGCGGCTTGTTGAACACTTACTACTGGCGTCCTTTGAGCGTGTCGACGACGCGCGTCCATCGCGGATGGTTCTCGCACGACGGCAGTGTGAGCGCAGAGTTGGAGGATGTCATCGAGCGCGACCGCACGACAACCTTCGCCGAAGACTTGGAGCTGGTGAAATCGGTACAGCGCGGGTTGGAATCACGAAGTTTCGAACAAGCGCAGCTTGTCGTCTCGACGCAAGGGGGCGTGAAGTCGGAACACTCGCTCGCCTGCCTGCATCGATGGTTGCGCGAGGATGTTGCGGAGACGGGTTTGTGAAGATCACGACCTTCACGCTTTGGCAGCTCGCTCTGCCCTTGAAGGAGTCCTACACTTTTTCGGGCGGGCGACAAAAGGTCTCCTCGCTGACGACGACCTTCCTGCGTATCGAAACCGACGAAGGCTTGACGGGCTGGGGCGAATCCTGCCCTTGGGGAGAGGGCTACCTGCCCGCGCACGCGGGGGGCATCAAAGCCGCCATCGTCGCCTTGGAGCCCTCGCTGTTGGGCTGCGATCCGCGCGCGCTGGACGAGATCAATCGCACGATGGATTCAGCGTTGCCCGGACATTGGGCGGCGAAGTCTGCCATCGATATCGCCTGTTGGGATATATTAGGACAAGCGACGGGCTTGCCGCTGTGGAAACTCTTGGGCGGGGCGGAGGCGCGTCGCGTGGAGCTGAACTCTTCGATCCCTAGCGGCAGTGCAGAGCAGATGATCGCCTCGATCCGTGCGGCGCGCGCGAAGGGCTATCGCACGCATTCGGCAAAGGTCGGGGGCAAGGAGACGCGCCTTGAGATCGCGCGCATGGAAGCCGTTGCGGACGCCTTGCACAAAGACGAAAATCTCACCTTCGATGTGAATCGGGCATGGACACCCTCGGAAGCGATCGCCGTCTTGAACGAGGTTTCCTCGCGCCACTGGATCGAGCAACCTTGCGAAACCTTGAGCGAATGCGCGCATGTCGCAAGTCGCGTACGGCAGCCTCTGATGTTGGACGAATGCCTGCATACTGCCGAAGACCACTTGCAAGCTTGGCAACGCGGTGCTTGCGAGGGCGTGAAGATCAAGCCCCATCGTGCGGGAGGACTGACGAAGGCGCGCTTCCTGCGCGATCTCGCCTTGGCGTTCGGATGGAGGGTGCATATCGAAGATGTCGGCGGCTCGGCACTCGCGGACACGGCTGCTTTCCATTTGGCTAGTGCCACTCCGTCATCGCATCGTTTGGCAAGCTGGCTCGCGCACGAACACCTGACGCTCGATCCCGTCGCAGGACAAGGGGTGCGCAACGACAAGGGCTTTGCCACGCCGCCGAGCCTCCCTGGCTTGGGGGTTGCGCCCGACCTCGAGGAGCTGGGAGACCCGCTCGGCAAGTGAGCAAAAAGTGAGCGAGGGTGCGTCGGCACGGATGTTTGCGCTGGCGGAGAAGTTTCTGCCGGGTGCGGGCTTGGGGGGGTATGCGCTTTCGCCTGAGGGGCGTTTTGTCTTCCAACGAGGGAAAGGCGCACGCCTTTGGGATGTGGAGGGGCGTGAGTATATCGACTATGTCTGCGGCGCAGGTGCGCTGATCGCAGGACACGCGCACCCTGCTGTGACGGCGGCGGTGCGCGAGCAAGCGGCGTTGGGCGGGCATATGTTCGGCGTGTTGAACGAGACAGCGATCCGTCTTGCCGAGCGGCTTGTGTGCGACATTCCTTGCGCCGAAAAGGTTCTCTACGCGACGACGGGTTCGGAGGCGACCGCCTACGCGATGCGCTTGGCACGCGCATCCACCGGACGCGAGAAGATCATAAAATTCGAAGGCGCCTATCATGGCAATCACGACTACGCGCTTGTTTCGACCTTTCCGCGCTCTGTCGGCAACTATCCTTATGGTCGTGCAGACACGGGAGGGCAACCTTTGGGCGTGCGCGAGAGCATCGTGGTTGCGCCCTACAACGACTTGGCAACGACGACGCGTTTGGCAGAAGAGCAACGCGAGGACTTGGCGGGAATCATCGTCGAGCCTGTGCAGCGCATCGTTCGCGGTGAGGAGGATTTTTTGGCGGGCTTGCGCGCCTTGTGCGACCGCTTGGGTTGTCTGTTGCTGTTCGACGAGGTTGTCACGGGTTTTCGTCTTGCCTATGGCGGAGCGCATGCTGCTTTGGGGATCACGCCGGACTTGGCGAGTTTCGGCAAGGTCGTTGGAGGTTCGGGACCTCTTGCGGCGGTTGTGGGACGCGCGGAGGTGATCGACTTGGCGGATCCTGGACGCAAGGGCGAGACGGACGCTGTTTATGTCAACGGCACTTTGCACGGCAATCCGATGGCTGCGCGCATGACGCTTGCCGTATTGGACATTCTGCAGCCTCGCGGCGTGTTGGAGGATTTGGACAAGCTGACCGCTGATTTTTGTGTGGAGGCGCAGAAGATTTTCGATCGGCACTCTGTTTCTGCGCGTGCACTTTGTGTAGGCTCGATGTGGCAGTTTCTTTTTACGGACAAGGTGCCGCGATCGTACGCGGACATTCTTGCAAGCGACATGGGAAGCGCGCGTCGTTTGGACGAGGCTTTGTTGAGGGAGGGACATTATGTTCTGCCGGGGGTGCGTCGGTTTTTTTCGATCGCGCACGGACAAGCGGAGGCAGAGGAAACCTTGACCGCGCTCGACGGGATTTGCCACAAGTTGTTTTGAAAGCTGTCGTTCTCGGCTTGCGTCGAGAGAACGAGCAGGAAGGGAGCGGAAGAGCAACGTTGTCAAGTCATCGTACAGCAATGGGCTGTTCGTTGCATGCGATGGAAGGACACGAAAGAAGGCATCTGTCCGATCCGCACTCGACAGAATCGAGGGTCGAGGGTCGAGGGTCGAGGAGGCGATGGCGGCAGACCCCGAATGGCAAGCGAACTGGTAGAAGAGACAGGGCAGAGAAAGACAAAACTGGAGGCAGGGAAACTTCGCCATGCTTTGATGGAAAAGCAAGCAGACGGCAGCGTGACGCCTCGCGTTTTATTCATCTACGACAACGATTCAAGCACCTCTCACTGAGGTTTTGCGGTCGAAAACAATGAGGTTGGGATAGTCTCTGTCCTCTCCTTTACCTCTGCAACGAAAGTAATGTTTATTGTCAATTTTGAAGGCAAAAATCTCGAAAAACAGCGAAATTGCAATGATTAAAGAAAATCCTATCGGCGCGGGAGATGTGGATAGGATGCAAGATGATGTGGCATGGCACTTGGTGGGAAGGCTCAGCCTTCTACGGCAGGGACAGCGAAAGCAGTGTCGTCGTTGATTTGGATTTCGATGCTGTAGGCGGTCTCCTCGCTTGTATCGGAGACGAAGTAGCCTTCGAGCGTGACCTCGTTTTCGGCGGGATTGCTGGTGTCATCGTCGGTGTTGACGGTGATCACCAGGTCTGTGCCGTCCTCGGCATCGCGTTCAAAGGAGAAGTCGGAGGCTTCATAGTCGCCCACGAACTTCAGGGTGTTGACGACATCTTGCTCGACAACTTCGATGATCGTGTCTGCGCCGTCGCCTTC
>JABACB010000040.1 GCA_014237925.1 Alphaproteobacteria bacterium | reverse complement strand
TCCGCGTTATTTCGCCGAGAACGCGAATGCGTCTGCGCTCGAGGCGTTGTTGAGCGAGATCGAGGTTATGGATGAGGAGGTCGAAGCGGAGGGTATCAAGGGGGGAGAGTTTACGGGGAAGACTTTAGTGTTCACGGGGAGTTTGGCGAGGTTCGGAAGGAATCAAGCGCGGAAGTTTGCCGAGCGTGCAGGAGCTCGTGTTGTCGGGAGCTTGTCTGGGGGGGTCGATTATCTAGTTGTTGGAGAGAAACCTGGCAGCAAGGTTCGGGTTGCCGGAGAGCTGGGTGTTGAGGTTATAGACGAGAGCAAGTTCTTGGAGATGTGCGAACAAGGTGTCGGAGGAGAGGAGAAGACGCAAAGGACTTTAATTTAATGAAACGAATTTTTCTTGATAATTTTTCTTGATAATTTTTATTAGTAATTTTTCTTGGTATTGTGCGTGTTTATTTTTGCTGGCTTTGTTTGCGCTCCTTACGAGTGCACTATTTTTACGGGACGCGCAAGGCAAGCCATGCGCTGTGACGAAAACAGATATACGCCTTGTTGATTAATAGTTTATTGATATTGATTAATTTGAAGAAAATCTGCGTACGAAGTTGCCAAGACGAACGAAAGAAAGGTTTTGCCAACGCCTCCCTTGTTGTTCCAAAGAGCGTATTTCATCACCACCCCTCCCCTCTCATCCCTTGACCGATGCTGTCGCTGCAACCTTCTCCTTGTTGTTGGGCGAACCGAACCCCATAATGCTTCTGCCGCTTTTTTTCTCTTTCTCGCCGATTCCGTTGTCCGCCTCCGTTGCCATCGGATCGAACCCATCCTCGTGGGAGACCTTCTCCATCAGCTTCGCCAAATCACCGCTCCTGCGACACATGCCGTCCAGCTGCGCTCCCCCCTCGATCGCCAAGGTCTCGTGGACAATGTTGCCCTTCACTCTTGCCGTCGAAAACAACTCCACGACGCGAGCCGTGATGTTCCCCTCAACCTTTCCCGAACACCTGATATGGTCGCCAGAAATGTTTCCGCGCACGCTCGCGGTCGCTCCCAAAGTGATCGTGCGTGCCCGCATGTTGCCGCGCAAGGTGCCTTCCATGTGCACGTCGCCGTTCTTCTGAATGTTGCCCTTGACGACGACCGCGCGACTCAAGATGGAAGGCGCCCCCTCCTCCAGCTCGATGAACTCCTGCTTCAAGTCGATCGCCTGCGATACCGCCGGAACCGAGGGCTTGCCGCTCCCCTTGTTAGAAAACATCGCGCACTCCGGAAACAAAAGGCTTCGGGTCGAACGGATGGTCTTGCAACCTCACTTCGTAGTGCAAATGCGGACCCGTACTGCGTCCCGTGTTGCCGACGGCTCCTATGATCGTCTCCCTTTCAATCTCTTCGCCTACCTTCACTCGAATGCTGCTCAAATGCGCGTAGCGCGTTTGGAAGCCGCAGCCGTGGTCTATCTCGACGACGCGACCGTAGTCGGTCTTGTAGCCGGCAAAGGAAACGCGCCCCTTGCCGCCGGTATAGACGGAAGTGTCGTACCAGGCGCCGAAGTCGATGCCGTAATGCATCGCAGGCTCGCGCGTGAACGGATCGGTCCGTCTGCCGTAGCCACTGATGAACCTACCTTGTCCGCGCAACGGATGCGACAAGGGCATGCAGCCGACCAGCTTGCGCAAGGCATCGAAGCGTTGAAACTTGTCGTCCAAATCGCCGAAGGTCTGATCGTAGCTGGCTTCATAATCCTCGTTCGCCGTCTCAGCCTCTCTGTCCAAGGGGCCCCCTTGCCCCGCACTCGACAAAGCATCTTCGCTGCCACGCAAGCGCGAAGAATCCACGCTCGCCACGACGGGCGAAAGGTCGTAGCCCAAGCCCGCCAAGAAATCAGGCAAGATCCCCATGCCGAACACCGTACGCTCCAGCCCCGAAATCGCGTAGTTCAACGATTCCGAATAGGATGCCAGCCTCTTGCGACGCCCGTGCGTCTCCTTGGCAACATCCTTCGCCAAAGCTCGTATCGCCAGCATCGGGTCGTCTGTCGAAGCCTGCAGCCGATTTTCGTCCGACCCCAGCACGCCGCGCAAATCTTTCAACAAGGACAAGGCGCTCGATTCGACCGAGGCAAGACGATCCTCCGCACTCGAACGAAGTCTTTCCGCGTCGCGCAACGCCGTGCGCCGTAGCGACAAGTTCTGCTCACGCGCTTGAAGATCGCGCTGAAGACGCTCGTTCTTTTTGCGCAAAGAAATACGCTCCAAAGACAGGTCGCTGCTACGCTCGCGCGCACGGCTCAGAAAACGTTCTGTGCGCCGCAAGGTTTTTTTCAAGTCTTCGCGGTCGTGCAAAAGACGCAGATCGTCCTCTCGACGTTTCTTCTCTCCCAGCTCGGGTTCCAAGATCGCCAGCAACGCCTGAGAACGCGAACGCCCCCAAAGTCTGCTACCGCCGCCACGAGACGGCATGCCGCCGCCTTCGAGCCAGGCGTTGTGCGCTTCGCGCAACAATGCCGCGCTATCCTCGAGCCTGCGTTTTTCTACCGCGATCTCGCCGCGTTGCCACAGCAGCCCGCCCGAGAAAGAGACGAGGACGACCAAGCTCAGGCATGCCATTCCCAAAAGCGTGCGTTGACGCGAAGCGGGAAGACGGAACACGCGCACGCCGCGCGCTGTGCGCCACAGAAGCGTCGCATCGCTGAGACGAGGTTTGGCGGGGAGCGCAATCTTGCGACGTTCGCTATTGTAGCGACGCGAGAGCGCCTTGTGCTTCGCGGGCAAAAGCGTCGATCCTTCGCCCTGCGTCTTTTCCGAGACCAGCGAGTGGCGACGGACATGATAGTTGCGTGACATCGTTTCCTTCTTTCTCATCGTTTCCTTCCCTCTTCGAGGTTAACTCTATGGATTTCATCAATCAAGTTTCGTGCCAAAAACTCGCGTTTTGAGCATCGAGCGTGACATCCAAACACGACGCCCAAACAAGACACCCAAACAAGACACCCAAGGCATCATGCTCGAGCGCAAACAAGGTTCGGAGCGAAATCTCCCATCGGCACGGGATTCTACGACCAATTGCAAGCCAATTGCAAGCTTTGGCAAAGATATTTTCAAGGTTTCGAGAAAAAAAATGTTGTCTTCTGTTGCCTCCCCCATCGTCGACAGGGATCGAGCAGGGGGAGGGGGCGAGCAGGGGGCGAGCAGGGGGAGGGGGCGAGCAGGGGTCAAGCATGGGTCGAGCGGTGTCATCCCTCGTTGTCGAGCAATCTTTGCAGCAGAGCATTGACGACCTTCGGATCGCCGCGTCCGCGTGTGCGCTGCATCGCTTGTCCGACGAACCATCCGAAGACCGCCTGCTTGCCGCCGCGATAGGCGTCGCGCTGCTTCGGGTTTTCGTCCAGCAGGGCTTGCAGCAAGGGCAGCAGAGTTTTTTCGTCGCCCATTTGTTGCAAGCCCATTTCTTCTACGAGCGCTGCGGGTTCCTTGTCGTTTTCCAGCATACGATCGAGCAGGGTTTTTGCGGCGCGCGCCGAGATCGTTCCTTTCTCCACCAGCAGCAGCATCTTGACCGCGCGTTCGGCAGGCAAGATGCTTGCGATGGTATCGATCTCGACTTCGTGCGTCTTCAAGCGCGCGAACAGCTCGGATGTCATCCAGTTCGCTGCGGTTTTGGCGGGGACGGACGCCGCGAGGGTTGAGAAATAGGCTGCACTCGTCGCGTTCTCGCCCAGCAGGGAGGACTCGGAAGCAGAGATGCCGTAGTCTCTTTGGAGGCGGGCGCAGCGTGCGTCGGGCAGCTCAGGCAGGGCTGCGCGCAGACCTTCGAGCTGTTCCTCCTCGATCACCAGCGGAGGAATGTCGGGGTCGGGGAAGTAGCGGTAGTCGTGCGCTTCTTCTTTCGAGCGCATGTTGCGCGTCGTGCCTGTTGCGGTGTCGAACAGGCGCGTCTGCTGCAAGACGGGTTCTCTCTGTTCGAGCAGCGTTATCTGTCGTTTGGCTTCGAAGAGGACGGCTTGACGCAAGAATCGGAGCGAGTTGAGGTTTTTGATCTCGCAGCGTGTTCCGAGCTTGGGATCGTCTTTTTTGCGCACCGAGACATTGGCATCGACGCGGAGCGATCCTTCTTGCATGTTTCCGTCGCAGGTGTCGATAGCGCGGAGGATGCTGCGCAATTTTGCGACATAGGCGGAAGCTTCTTGGGGCGAGGCGAGTTCGGGCTTCGAGACGATTTCCATGAGCGCAACCCCTGAGCGATTGAGGTCGATGGCGGTTTTGCCGAGGATCATGTCGTGGAGCGATTTTCCTGCGTCTTGTTCCATGTGCATGCGTTCGATGGCGATCTTTTTCGTGCTGCCGTCTTCGAGCGCGATGGCGATCTCGCCGCCTTGCATGAGAGGGTGTTTCAGTTGCGAGATTTGGTACCCTTGTGGCAGGTCGGGGTAGAAGTAGTTTTTGCGCTCGAAGACGGAGTGGCGGTTGACTTCGCCTTCGAGCGCGATGGCGGTGAGCAGGGCTTTCTCGACGCAGCGTTTGTTGAGCGAGGGCAGCATGCCCGGCATGGCGGCATCGATAAAACTCACTTGGCGGTTGGGCTCTGCGTCGAAGGCGGTGGCGGCGCCTGAGAAGAGTTTGGAAGAGCTGGTGATTTGCGCATGCACCTCCAGCCCTACGACCATCTCCCAGCCGTCAGGCAACATCGATGCGGCGGGCGAAGAAGGCGACGAAGAGGACAACGAGGAGGACAACGAAGAGGTCATGGTTTGTATCCGATAATTTTTTCGACATGGCTTGCGGCTGCCAACAAGCGTTCTTCTTGGAAGGCGGGCGCGATGAGTTGCAAGCCGATCGGCAGTCCGTTCGCGTCTTTGACGAAGGGCATGGAGAGGCAAGGCAGACCTGCCAAAGACGCTTGGACTGTGAAAAAATCCTGTAGGTACATCGCTTGTGGCGAAAAGTTTTTGGCTTCCTCAAGCGTAAACGCCGTGGTCGGCGTTACAGGAGACAGGATAATATCGTAGGTTTCAAACATCTTTTCAAAGATGCCTTTCAAAATACGACGCATTTTTTGCGCTTGTACATAGATAGCATCGTAATAACCCGAAGAGAGAACATGCGTTCCCATAAGAATTCGCCTTCGCACCTCGCTGCCAAAACCTTCGCTACGGCTACCGCTGATCAACTCATCGATGTTGTTTTCTTTCAAGGCGGTGGAGCGATGTGTGGAGCGATGCGTGTAGCGCACGCCGTCGTAGCGTGCCAAGTTCGACGAGGCTTCCGCCGTAGCAATAATGTAGTAAGCTTCCAGCGCACCGCTTTCAAGGTTCTGGAGATTGACATCTTTTGTTTTGTATCGTTCGCCCGCAATCATGTTTTTTTCAACAGATTTTTTTCCTAACAACATTTCCATTCCTTTTAACCACTCGGATATGGCGGGGTATTTCTCGACAACATCTAACGACGGCAAAAGAATGCCGAAATTCATGTCGGGGTTAACTTTTTCTCCGCGATAGGAATCAACGCTTGTCATGTCGCGTTCGTCGTAGCCCATCATGTGGTGAAGCACGGCAAAGGCGTCTTGGACCGAGCGCGCGAACACGCCCGCTTGGTCGAGCGAAGAGGCGTAAGCGACGATGCCGAAGCGCGAGCAGCGTCCGTAGGTGGGCTTGACGCCGACGCAACCTGTAAAGGCTGCGGGCTGGCGTACTGAGCCGCCCGTGTCTGTGCCGAGCGCCGCCGGCACGATGCCCGCCGCCACCGCCGCCGCAGACCCCCCGGACGAGCCGCCCGCGCTCAATTGTTTCCCTGCCTTGTCTTTCCCTGCCTGGTCTTTCCCCGTCTGGTCTTTCCCTGCCTGGTCGCTCAGCGGATTGACGACCGCACCGCCGAAGCCTGTGATGCTCGCCGAGCCCATGGCGAACTCGTCTTGATTGCACTTGCCGATACAGATCGCGCCCTCCCCCTCCAACAGCTTCACCACATGCGCCGAATAGGGTGGCACGAAGTTTTCCAACATCCGACTGCCCGCCGTCGTGCGCAAGCCCTTCGTACAAAACATATCCTTGTAGGCGAGAGGAATCCCTTCCAACGCCCGCATCTTCCCTTCTTTGATAAGTTTGCGGCTTTGCTCCGCTTGTTCGAGCGCGCCTTCTTTGTTCAAGGTGACGAAGGCGTTGAGATGCTTGTTTTCCTCCGCACGCCGCAACGCCTCTTCGGTCAAAGCGACGGGACAGAGGTCGCCACAAGCAAGGCGCTCGCTCATCTCCACGAGCGACAAATCGCAAGGATGCGTCACGGCGACCCGACAAATCCTATTCGATCACTTTAGGCACGACAAAAAACCCATGCTGCGTCTCAGGCGCGTTCGCCAGCAGCGCGTCGCGCACATCGCCGTCGTCAACCCTGTCCTCGCGCAAACGCGCGTTCTCCTCCCTAGGATTCGTCATGGGCTCGATGCCTTGCGTGTCGATCGTTTTGATCTTTTCAAACCACGCTGCCATCGCGGCGAAGTCTGCCGAATCTCCTGTCCCAACCCGCAGGCGCGCCAAGCGAGCCAAACGCGCGAGCTGTTCTTTTTGCGAAATCTCGTCTTCGCTCATTCGGCTACCTCCAGCGCGGCGGGGGCTTTCGCTTGGGATTGAGATTGGGGTCGAGGTTGGGATTGAGATTGGGATCGAGGTTGAGATTGGGCGCGAGATTGGAACGCGCCGAGCGTCTGCGTGATGATGCCCCCTCCCAGCACGCGCTCCCCGCTGTAGAGAACACAAGCCTGCCCGCAAGCAACCCCGTACTGCTGTTCGGCAAAGACGACCTCGAAGAGATCATCCGCCCCTCTCTCCGTTCCAGGTCGCCTGCAAAGCCGCGCTGCCACGGGTTCCATCAACGAGCGAAACTTCACGCTCACTTCTTCTTGTTTCGGTTCTTGTTTCGGTTCTTGTTTCGGTTCTTGTTTCGGCTCGAATCCCCCCTCGCCTTCGCCATCGCCTTCCCCCTCGCCCTCGCCTTCGCCATCGCCATCGCCAGGCAAAGTTTCGCCCAGCCAGTTGACCTCTCGCAGACGAACCGCGCGGACGCTCAGGTCTTCGTGCGTGCCGACGGTGATCTCGTTCAGCGCAGCGTCGATGCCAACGACATAGAGCGGACGAGCCAGCCCTCCCAGCCGCAGCCCCTTGCGTTGCCCTATCGTATAGGCTGCGATCCCCTCGTGTTCGCCGAGCGTGGCACCGTCCGTGCTACGAATCTTGCCTTTCGCCTGTCCTCCTTGTTCTTGTCCTTGTTCTCGCCCTTGTCCTTGTTCTTGCCCTTGTTCTTGTCTCTGCCCTCCTTGTCCTTGTCCTTGTTCTTGCCCTTGTAGCTCTGGGAAAAGCTTCGTGTAGTGTTTGGCGACAAAGCAGATGTCTTGGCTCTCTGCTTTCTCCGCGTTCGGCACCCCCAGCTCGCGCGCCAGCTCGCGCGTCCGCTCTTTCGTCATGCCGCCGAGCGGAAAGCGCAGGAAGGCGAGCTGTTCTTTCGTCGTGGCGAAGAGATAGTAGCTTTGGTCTTTCTTGCGATCGACGCCCTTAAGAAGGAGGGGCGTGTCGTCAGACTTCCTTGCAACGATGCGCGCGTAGTGTCCTGTGGCGAGCGCTTTCGCGCCCAGCTCGACGGCTGTTTGCAGCAGAGCGTCGAACTTGATGCGCTGGTTGCATCGCACGCAAGGGATCGGGGTTTCTCCGTTGCGGTAGCTTTGGAGGAAGTCTTCGACGACGGTGTCTCGGAATCGTTCTTCAAAGTCGAGGGTATAGTGAGGAATATCGAGCTTTCGCGCAGTCCTTTGTGCGTCGTAAATGTCTCTGCCAGCGCAGCAAGTCTTCGCGCGCGCGGGGGGCGTGTTTGATGCAGGATTGGCTGCGTGCGACGGGTGGAGCTGCAGAGTGATGCCGATGACCTTGTGTCCTTGCCGTTGGAGCAAGGCTGCGGCTGTCGCGGAGTCGACACCGCCGGACATGGCGACAACGATGGGGGCTTCGGAAGGCATGCAAGAAGTGTAGCAAAGGGGAAGGAGGGGCGGAAGAAAAAACAGGCGACGGGAGAGGCTACAGCCTCGCGGGCAGGCTTTTCTTGACAAAAGCACGGCGCGCGTCCGTGCGCTCCTTAAAAAGCGTAGGCAAGCAGAGGAAAACACACTCCATCGATATTGCGGATATTGGATATTTCGCAAAAAAACCTTGCGCTCGTCCTCCATACCCCCTACAATCCCTCGCAATCGTTGAAGAGAAAACAAAAGAGCCTCCCCCCATCCCATGCCGCACTACGAAACCGTTCTCATCCTGCGCCAAGACCTCTCCAGCAGCCAAGCCGAAAACATCGCCCTGAGAACACAGCAAGACCTGAAGAAAGCCGAAGCAAGCATCGAGCGAGCCGAATCCTGGGGGTTGCGCACGCTCGCCTATCCCATTCGGAAGAACCGCAAAGGACACTACTTCATCATCAACCACTCGAACGAACCCCAAACAACCCAAGAAATGCAACGCATCCTCAGCCTGAGCGAAGACCTTCTCAGAATCCTCACCGTCAAAACTCCGCAACCCCGAACACAGCCCACCCCCATCGCAAAATCACTCGCACAACGCGAACCGGAAACAACACCATCCCGAACAACGCGCGACACAACACCATCCCGAACAACCCCAACAACGCGCGACACAGCACCATCCCGAACAACCCCAACAACGCGCGACACAGAAAACGACACAAAGACAGACGACGCACGGCAAGAAAACACCCAAGAAAACACACCTGACGACACCCAAGAAAACACACCTGACGACACCCAAGAAAACACCCAAGAAAACACACCTGACGACACAGAAAAAACACCATGACGACCACCGAAGAAAATCCCTCTCAAGACGCAAGCACAAGCGAAAACAAGGACGAAGACAAGGGAGCAAGCAGAGACGAAAACCCGTCAGGCGGCGCAGCTGCGGCGGCGTTGCGCTCGCCTATCGTGCGCATGCGACGCTTCGGTCGGAAAAGAGTCTGCCCCCTCTCCGGCGAAGGCGCGCCTGAGGTCGACTACAAAGATCTTCCCCTGCTCCAGCGCTACATCTCGGAGCGCGGCAAGATCGTTCCTGCACGCCTTTCAGGCGTTTCGCGCAAGAAACAACGCGAGCTGGCTACTGCCGTCAAACGCGCACGCTACCTCGCGTTGCTTCCTTACATCGCTCGTTAGAGGACCCTTCCCTCGTGCAAGTCATCCTGCTCGAACGCGTCGACAAGCTCGGCCCCCCGGGTAGCGAGGTCTCCGTCAAACGAGGCTACGCGCGAAACTGGCTGCTGCCGCAAGGCAAAGCGGTTCTCGCCACCGAAGAAAGCCGCCAGCGTGCGCAAAAAGAACACGCACAAATCACCGCGAAAGACCAAGCCAAGAAAGCCGAAGCTGAAGCCATGCAGCAGAAGCTCGACGGAAAAGAAGTCATTTTGGTGCGCGCCGCGGGCGAAAGCGGACAGCTCTACGGCTCTGTCAGAACACAAGACATCGCAGAAGCCATCGAACAACAGCTGCAGATCATCGTCAGCAAAAAGCTTGTTTCGCTGGAAGAACCCGTCCGTTCGACAGGAATTTTCTCCGTGCCTGTGCGCTTGCACC
This sequence comes from Alphaproteobacteria bacterium, assembly GCA_014237925.1. Classification (GTDB taxonomy): domain Bacteria; phylum Pseudomonadota; class Alphaproteobacteria; order JABAAW01; family JABAAW01; genus JABAAW01. The sequence goes on along the minus strand of JABACB010000040.1, from coordinate 1,473 downwards.
CCCAAGTGCCTGTTGCCGTCAGCATCAATGTCGCGCCCAGCGAGGACGAAGCCAAACGACAAGCGCTCAAACGCGAGGCGCTCAAACACGACCAAGCTCGACAGAAGCAAGAACAAGGACAAGACAAAAAAGAACCCTGGAAAAAGACGAAGTCCACAAAAACCGCAGTAGAAGACGAGGCGGAGTCCGAGCAAGAGGAAACAGAGGAAAAGACAGAAAAAACCACAGCGCAAGAAGACGAAGAAGGAACGGATTCGAAGGAAGACGCCAAGAAGAAAGCGAAGAAGTCCGCCGAAAAAGATGAGGAGGACAAAGAGAAGGAGGACAAAGAGAAGGAGGACAAAGCGGAGAAAGAAGTTTCGGACAAATCCGCCGCCAAGCCGTCTGCGACGAAGAAGAAGGGTTGAGAAGATGGGGACGACGGGGATTCTCCCCTCCTCGCGCATGGGGTTGTTGCGTCTTTTGTACAAGGAGGAGCGTATCCACATCGAGGACAGGATTGTTGTGGCGGCTGCCTTGAAATTAGAGACGCGAGAGTCCGCGAAGGGGTTGTGGCGTACGCTTGCGGGGTTGGAGAGGCCTGAGTTTCCTCTGCGGGGGCGTGATGTTTTGGAAGAGGGAGGGATCGAGGCGGGTCCGCAGGTAGGGGGATTGTTGGGCGAAGTTGAGGCGTGGTGGATTGCGAAGGATTTTGTGCCTAATCGGGAGGCGTGTCGTCAAGAGATGCGTCGGTTGTTGAGGCGATCGGCGAAGCTGGCGATACCACCGATGCCGCCTGGCAGACATCGGGAAGGCGGGGAGGATAGGGGGAGCGAGCGGTGATTGAGGAGGTTGAGGGGATTGAGGGGGTTGAGGGGAGATTATCTTGTCCTTTTCGGATCGATGGGGGGAGGGTATTGCGCGGGTGGTTGGATGCGAACGGACATATGAATGTTGCGTGGTATATTTCGAGCGCTTCGGACGCTTCTTTTGCGATGTTGGAATTGTTGGGGGTTGACGGGGGGTATCGGTCTCGTGTGGGGGCGTCGTTTTTCACTTTGGAGACGCAGATTCGATACAGGCGGGAGGTAAGGGAGGGGTCGGAGCTTTCGTTTGAGGGTCGTGTTTTGGATTGTAACGGGAAGTTGTTTCATGTTTTGTGGCTGCACTATGCGCGGGAGGGGGGAGGTGGCGATGACAATAGCGATGGCAATAGCGATGACAATAGCGATGGTGATGGGGGAAGGGATTATGTAGCGGCGATTTCGGAGTGGATTTACGGGTATGTAGATTTGCGGACTCGGAGGGTTAGGGAGTATCCGCGTGCGATTGGGGAGATCATCGAGGCGCAGCGGGAGGGATGTAGGGGATTGGGGGTTATTGAGGGACAGGGGGAGGCATTGGGATTACGGAAAAAGTAGTGGAGGGTGTTTTGGGGAGGCGTTTTTTATTTGGAGAGACAAAACGCAAGACGCAGTCTTACAGACGCAGTCT
>JABACB010000409.1 GCA_014237925.1 Alphaproteobacteria bacterium | reverse complement strand
TTGTTATCGATCCAATGTTACTTGATACCACCCCTGATGCAAATTGAGAAGTTTTGATGCCCTCGTTGAATACAACTGTGATTAGATATGGTGTTATAGTTATAGCACTTGTTGGTAAAGGCGCTGTCATATCGATTACAACGTTTGCAGAGGTAAGATCACTATGAGTGAGAGTTGCAGATGGGCCTGATGCAGGGTTTAATGCGATTGAAAACTCGACGTTGCCTTCTGAATCTGAATCTAGTACAGTCGTGTTTACAGAAACTGTATTACCAGTTATGCCACTAGCATCATCTGCCCTACCAAGTATTGTAGCGCTTGTGATTGTAGCGCCGATGTATTGACTTGAAACTATTTTGATGGTTATATTATCTCCAGTTTTTGCCACAGTGTTACTGCCAGTATTATCACTTGATATATTCAAGACAAAGTCAGATATTATTACGGTGCGTGTTTTATTATCAGGTATGTTTCCTGCAGTGTCAGCATTGGCACTATAC
>JABACB010000408.1 GCA_014237925.1 Alphaproteobacteria bacterium | reverse complement strand
CCCAGAAGATGGCGAGAAGCACGCCGGAGCCGCCGTAAGAATCCACCGCCACGGCGGGGCTGCTGGGGCTGCTGGGGCTGACGTCGTTCGCCGTGCTGTTGCTGTCGCCCATGGCCATCGTCACGATGCCGAGCATGACGCCGAAAACCTAGAACCCGCAAAATTTGCGATATAAGAATTTTGGATTTTGTGGACCAAAATTTGTCCAAATTTGACGATTTTGGTGTCGTTGGAAAGCTGACGACGAGATCTATCCAAATTTGGCAAAATCAAATTGAGCGAGAATCCCAAATTTGCCAAAATCGAAAATTTGAGTTTAGGGTTAAGGATCCAAAATTTGGATTTGAGCTAGGGTTAAGGATTTCAAATTTTCGATTTTCGCCAAAATCAAAAATTTGACAAAAAATCAAAATTCCGCCACGGTGGTTTATCATAACTTGGCGATTTTGACAAAATTCGAAATTCAAAATTTTCCAAAATTTGTCCCAACATGAGGTCACAA
>JABACB010000407.1 GCA_014237925.1 Alphaproteobacteria bacterium | reverse complement strand
CGACGAGATCGTAGGCGGCGATGGGATCGACACGCTTGACGGCGGCGAGGGCAGCGACATCCTTGAGGGCGGCGTGGGAGCGGACATCATCAATGGCGGTACCCACTACTACGAGGATGTAGACCAAGTCTCCTATGGCGGATCTGACAAGGGCGTCAGGGTGAGCCTTGAGTTGCAAGGCGAAGAGCAAAAGGACTTTGATGGTGTTGATGCCAACGGCAACGAAGCGGTGGGGGACGTTATTAGCAATATAGAAGATGTCAGTGGTTCGGATCACAACGACTGGCTGACGGGTGATGACGGGAACAACAATCTCTATGGCAATGGCGGGGTCGACCTTCTTGAGGGCGGCGAGGGCAACGACAAGATTTACGGTGGCGAGGATGTGGACAACATCGATGGCGGCGATGGCATCGATCACCTTTACGGCGGCGAAGGGGCGGACATCATCGACGGCGGCGAGGGGAGTAGGGATATTGCCTTCTATTCTTTGTCTGACAAGG
>JABACB010000406.1:274-503 GCA_014237925.1 Alphaproteobacteria bacterium | reverse complement strand
TGACGAGCGTTCGCGTTTGTTCGAGCGTTGCGAGGCTTTTTTGCACGAGCACCTCAGGCGCGGACGCCGAGGCGGTGAGACCGAGCGTGCGCACAGAGCTGTCGATGGGGGGTATTTCGCTCTCGTCCTTGACGAGCACGGCGTGCGGCGAGAGGCTTTGCGCGATTTCCAAGAGGCGCATCGAGTTCGAAGAGTTGCGCGCGCCGATGACGAGCATCAGGTCGCATCG
>JABACB010000406.1:0-264 GCA_014237925.1 Alphaproteobacteria bacterium | reverse complement strand
TTTGGCGGTTGGCGGTGGCGTAGCAGATGTCGTCTTTTTTCGGGCTTCGGATGTTCGGAAAGCGTCGCCTCAGCGTTTCGGTGATCTCTTTCGTGTCGTCGAGCGAGAGCGTCGTTTGGGTGGTGAGCGCGAGCGGGCGGCGGTCGGGGATGAAGGTTTCGGCGTCTTCGATCGTTTCGATCAGCGTGACGGGGGGGAGGGCGTTTTCTTTGTGGTCGACTTGTCCCATCGTGCCTGCGACTTCGGGGTGGTTGCGGTGTCCGA
>JABACB010000405.1 GCA_014237925.1 Alphaproteobacteria bacterium | reverse complement strand
TGATACAGGAGGTTCTTATGGCGATGCGCACATCTTCCCGAAAAAAAGGATCGAAAAAGAAAAAAGGAGTCGTTGCCTCTCCTTTGCGTCGCAGAGCTTTGATAACGCTCGGTATCGTGGGGCTGGCTGCAGGGCTGCCAGCCTTAGGCTTGTTTGCAAAAAAACTCTTTCAGCCTTTTCGAAATATTGCTGCGCGTCCTCTCTACTTGAGAGGCAAGCGCATGAGAAGCAAAGGGCAGCCTCTTTTTTTGGTGGATGGATGGATCTTGAGCGAGCAAGACTTGCATCATCACAAAAAAAAGTGACCGCCGTCGGTGAGAATCAATACGACGAAGAAACAATGCCCCGTTGCGGAGTCCAGTGCGGTTGACGGTCTTCTACTTCGATACGAAAAGTCTTGCCCGTCCGCAAAACAAGACGCGCCCAACACGGAATAATCTCGTTGCGAAAATCGTCCATCAGCTGGATCGCCAAGGCTTCCCAAGGATCGCTCCAATCTTCGT
>JABACB010000404.1 GCA_014237925.1 Alphaproteobacteria bacterium | reverse complement strand
AACTTTTTCTGAATCGGGATTCCAAGAAAAAATCGAAGGCAAAAAACAACAATTGCCGAAAAAGAAAAAGTCATCGAAGAGTCATGAGAAAACAGAGATAGACTTCAAGGATGTTTCGTCTTTGGAAAAAGCAGCTAAAAAGGGAAACGCTAAAGCACAATTTCAATTGTCTGCTAACTACTATCTAGGCGAAGGTGTTAAAAAAAATCTTGAAGGAGCTTTTAAATGGTTATTTCAAGCGGCGAAGCAAGGGCATATTATTGCACAGTTTAATTTAGGCGTGTTGTATTATAAAGGCGAAGGTGTCGGGCAAGACTTAAAAAAAGCAATCCGTTGGTATACCCAGGCTGCGGAGCAAGGGCATACTAATGCACAGTTTAATTTAGGCGTGTCATATTCAGAAGGTGAAGGTGTCGGGCAAGACTTAAAAAAAGCATTCCGTTGGTGGACTAAGGCTGCGGAACAAGGGTATGTTAAAGCGCAGTTTAATTTAGGTGTGTTTTA
>JABACB010000403.1 GCA_014237925.1 Alphaproteobacteria bacterium | reverse complement strand
TTTTCTGTTGCGCGTGTGGGTTAATGTCGATGCTTCGCACACGTCTACGAGCGCACGGTCTCTGCCGAGGGCTTTGTTCCTGTCGTCGGACTGACCTTCGGCGACAACAGCTTCGATGTGGAGATCCTCGACGGCGAAGGCAAGGAGATTGCGCGCCACCGTCTTTCGGCAAGAATCGAGGACAAAGAAGAAGTGCAAAGCTGGATTTCGGTGAAGAAGAAATCTTTGCAGAACGATTTCGTCTCTACGGCACTCGTCTGGGGCGGAAAAAAAATCAAAGATAGCAAGCGCAAGATATTTTACTACGGTGTGATCGATGATTTCGGCGATGTTCGTTGGCTGCATCGTAGAGAGAGGGGGTGGCTCGTTTTCGGCGTTCCTTTTGGCAGGGAGATTTTCCTGACATACGACTGGGACAAAATTTTCGCGACGGATGTCTTCGGCAACGGAAAAGTAGTTTTTGACGGCAGACAGGCTTCTCCTGATCGTAGCAATTATCATACT
>JABACB010000402.1 GCA_014237925.1 Alphaproteobacteria bacterium | reverse complement strand
ACAACGCGCGAAAATAGGGGAGAGAGCGCGAACTTCGTCGAATCCGAATCTTGCATGTCGGCGAGCATAGCACGATACTGCCAACAAGACAAGAGACCCGCCTTCAAAGAAAAGACAAAAGAGACAAAGAAAAAGAAAAAAGGCAAGGAGCAATAGTTGACGATGGACGACATGGCATGGAAAAAATTGTTCGAAGAAGATTTTTTTGCGCCTGCTTTGTTTTTGCGTCTGCTCGTGTGCGTCGGTGCGCTGGCAGCGGATCGCATGTTCGAGAAGGTCTCCTTTGCGCCGCGCTTAAATCGTGCCGTGCTACATCCCATCGTGTTGCATCCTGTCGTGTTTTTTGGCTCTCTCGCCGAGCGGTGCGAAAGAATTTTCAACCGCGCGGGTTTTGTCTCGCGTTTTTGGCGCGGGGTCTTCTGCTGCGGCGGGTTGGCGGCGATGGCGTTTGTCGCGGGGTTTTTTACGGATAGGCTGTTGTCGGAGGCGGGGTGGACGGGCAGT
>JABACB010000401.1 GCA_014237925.1 Alphaproteobacteria bacterium | reverse complement strand
ACACATTCAAAATAGGTACATCAACATATGCTGGAGTCGGCGGCACGCAAGGTCTTTTCATTGTAGACATTACAGATACTGAATCCCCTCAATTTCTATCTAGAACTATCAGTAATGGGACCAATGATAATGATGTGTCTTTTACCACTTTTGTTGTTATAGATGGCTACACATATGCTTTATCTGTAGCTTCTGATTTTCAGTCGCATACTGGTGGCCTTGAATATTATGGCCATGTAATGATCACAAACGTTAGCATCCCTGATTCTCCTGATCTTTTGGTAACTATTAGCAACGGTTCAGACAGCGGCTATACAAAAATACGCCACCCAACCTCTATTGCCACCACCACCGTTGGTTCATCAACGTACGCCTTGGTAACATCAGGATCATCAGCATCATCGGCAACATTAGCAGGACAATCAGGAAAATCCGAGGTTTTGACCTACGATGATGGTATTCAAATTATAGACATTACAAACCCAAGTAGCCCAACTCCAGTAT
>JABACB010000400.1:225-505 GCA_014237925.1 Alphaproteobacteria bacterium | reverse complement strand
GTGCAAAAGTCATACGACGGTGAAACACTCGTCGTAAAAGACTTCAGTCTAGCAATCGAAAAAGGCGAATTCCTTACTCTGCTAGGACCATCAGGCTCAGGAAAAACAACCTGTCTGCTGATGCTCGCCGGCTTCGAAGTCCCTACCGCAGGAAACATCAAACTAGACGGAAAAATACTCGATTCTATTCCTCCACATAAACGCGATATCGGACTCGTGTTCCAAAACTACGCTCTCTTCCCGCATATGACCGTCGGCGAAAATCTAGCATACCCCCTAA
>JABACB010000400.1:0-215 GCA_014237925.1 Alphaproteobacteria bacterium | reverse complement strand
ACAGCAACAACAAAGAGTCGCCGTCGCTAGAGCACTGATATTCGATCCTAAACTAGTGTTGATGGACGAACCTCTCTCCGCCCTCGATAAAAATCTGCGAGACCAAATGCAGATCGAAATACGAGAAATACACCAAAAACTAGGAATAACCGTCGTATATGTAACTCACGACCAATCCGAAGCAATGACAATGTCCTCGCGAATCGTCGTCTTCG
>JABACB010000003.1:89151-94365 GCA_014237925.1 Alphaproteobacteria bacterium | reverse complement strand
CAGCCTCTTTATAGGGTGCATCAAAAATTTAATATGCCAATATAAGACGCTTCCAACTTCCTTTTGTAGTGTTCGATTTCTTCTTTGTCAAATCAACTTTTGTTGGTTTTTACACTCTCGTTTAATGGGCGAAGATGTCCTGCTCGCGCCAGCCCGCCAAGTCCAGCTGCACGCGCGCAGGCAAAGCATCGAAACACTGCTGCGCCAACGCAACCCGCTCCTCACGCACCAAGATCGCGTCCAACTTCTTTTTGATCGCAAGCAAATACGCAACATCCGACGCAGCATAATGCTTCTGCGCCTCGCTCAGCCGCTCGCGCCCCCAATCCGAGCTCTGCTGCTTCTTCGACAAATCTACCTCCAACAACTCGCGGCAAAGATCTCTCAACCCGTGCGCACCCGAATAGCTGCGCGCAATCTTCGAAGCGATCTTCGTGCAATAAACAGGCGCAGTCCTGATCGACAAACCCTGCTGCAAAATGGCGAGATCAAAACGCGCGTAGTGAAAAATCTTGAGACGACGCTCGTCCTCCAAAAGATTCCGCAACCGCGGCGCCTCACGCTGTCCGCTGGCGATGCGCACAAGGTGAAAGATGCCGCTGTCGTCGCACAGCTGCACAAGACACAAGCGGTCGCGCGTCATGATCTCCAAGCCCGTCGTCTCCGTGTCGACGGCGACAAGATCCGAAAAGACCAATCCATCAGGAAGATCGCCCTCGTGCAAAAAAAGGCGCTTGGTGAAAGACGACGACACGGCAACAGACGCAACGCTAACTCAGTGAAGGCTCAGTGAAGGCTCAGTGAAGGTCGCTCGCGCCGCGATAGTCGAGCGCACGGAAAAAGTCGTTGCCCTTGTCGTCGATGACGATGAAGGCGGGAAACCGATCGACTTCGATGCGACGAACAGCCTCCATGCCGAGCTCAGGATACTCTAGCGTCTCGACGCTGCGGATGCACTCCTGTGCCAAGCGCGCCGCCGAGCCGCCGATCGAGCCAAGATAAAATCCGCCGTAAGTTCGACAAGCGTCGCACACCTCCTTCGCTCGGTTGCCTTTCGCCAGCATCACCATAGAGCCGCCCAGGGCTTGAAACTCGGCGACATAGCCGTCCATGCGCCCCGCCGTCGTCGGACCGAACGAGCCCGACGCCAATCCCTCAGGCGTCTTGGCAGGTCCCGCGTAATAGACGGGATGATCCTTGAAGTAGTCCGGCAAGCCTTCCCCCCGCTGCACGCGCGTGCGCAGACGCGCGTGCGCAGCGTCGCGCGCAACAACGATCGGACCGCTCAGCGAAAGGCGCGTCTTGACAGGATGACGCGAAAGCTCGGCGCGAATCTGCTCCATCGAACATGTCAAATCGATCGGCACAACCTCGCCTTGCGGCGGCGCCTGAGCGGGAAGAAAACGCGCGGGGTCTTGCTCCAAGGCTTCGAGAAAAACGCCTTCGCGCGAAATCTTGCCCAGCGCTTGACGATCGGCAGAACACGAAACGCTCAACGCGATCGGAAGCGACGCGCCATGGCGAGGCAGACGGACAACGCGCACATCGTGGCAATAATACTTGCCGCCGAACTGCGCGCCGATCCCCATCGTCTGCGTCATACGCAGAATCTCCTGCTCCATCGCGCAATCACGAAACGCACGCCCCTCCTCGCCGCCTTGTCGCGGCAAGCCGTCGAGATAGTGCGTGGAGGCGAGCTTCGCCGTCTTCAGCGCGAACTCCGCCGAAGTGCCGCCGATCACGATCGCCAAATGGTACGGCGGACAAGCCGCCGTGCCGAGCGTGCGAATCTTCTCGTCCAAAAAGCCCAGCATGCGCTCGCGATCCAAGATCGACGGCGGCGGCTGATACAGAAAACTCTTGTTCGCAGAACCCCCTCCTTTCGCAACAAAAAGAAAACGATAACACAACGTTCCATCGGCAGAATCGTCCGAATAAAGCTCGATCTGCGCAGGGAGGTTGTTGCGTGTGTTCTTCTCCTCGAACATGCTGATCGGCGAAAGCTGGCTGTAGCGCAGGTTCTTCTCACGATAAGCGCAGAAGATGCCGTGCGCCAACGCCGACTCGTCGCTTGAAAACGCGCTTGAATTCGAACCCTTGCACCATACATGTTCTCCCTTTTTGCCCATCACCAAAGCCGTTCCCGTGTCTTGACACATGGGAAGCGTGCCGCCCGCAGCGATGTTCGCGTTCTTCAGCAAGTCGTAGGCGACGAAGCGGTCGTTGGACGAGGCTTCCTTGTCCGCCAAAATGTTCGCAAGCTGCTCCAGATGGCCGCTGCGCAGAAAGTGGTTGATATCCTGAAACGCCGCGCTTGCCAAATGCGACAACGCGCGTCTGTCGACCATCAGCACCTTCTCGCCGTCGATCGTGCGCTCCGAGACATAGTCCGTCGCTGCCTCCAACTTGCGATAGCTCGTTCCGTCCTCGCCCAGCGCGAACGGCGCATGGTAGCGAAAGGCAGAATCCTGTTCGATCCGTGTTTCCTGTTGCGTTTTCTGTTGCGTTTTTTGTTGCGTTTTTTGTTGCATAGCGTCTCCCGTTTCGCTGCCTGCAAAAAGTCCTTCACGCGAGCTTCCATCAAGCGAGCTTCCTTCAAGCGAGCGTCCTTCAAGCAAAGAGTTCATCGAGGGTGTTAGGGATGTTTGTTGTCAATCACGGTGTCTTCGAAGGGTTCTCGTCGTGCGGCGCGTTCTTCGGGCGGAAGGTCAGAACCTTGGCACCCGTTTTCGTCGCAGCGACGGATTTCAGCCCGCCTTTCTTGTGCAACTTCGCTTGATTCTTTTTTTGCAGCGGGCTTTGCGTCTTTGCCTTTTGTGGGGCTTCGAAGGGCGTTTGCTCACCCAAAGCAATGCTACCGCGCCAAGTCGGCGGCGTTATTTGGTTCTTCGATGCGGCGGCACTCCCTTTGCCTGTCAAGGACATAGGCTTTTCTGCAGGGCCCTTGCCCGCAACAGCGGAGGGTTGTTGTGCAGGGGGGATGGCTTCGGAATCGGGTTCAAAATTGAAGACGAGCTGCGCCTCAGGATCTGAGAACATGACGATGGCGGAGAAGGGAACGGTGAGCGTTTCGAACTTGCCGCCGAAACTGAGCGACACCGAGAAGGCACTGTCCGTTATGGTGAGGCTGTAGAATTGGTATTGCAACACGATCGTCATGCTTTCAGGATATTTCTGTCTCAGGTAGAGCGGTAGCACGATTTGTGGCGCCATTGTCTTGAAGGTGATGTAGAAGTGGTGGTCTGTCGGCATGCCGAACTCTTTGACTTGCAACAGCGTTTTGCGCACGACACCACGCAGCGCGTCGTGGATCATCGCGCTGTAGCCGAGCGAATCGTAAGGAGGAGGCATAGGCATAGCGAGTTCATTCTAGCATGAAGGGCGCACAGAAAAAACCGCGCTTGCTGAAGCCCTTAGTCGAAAGCCTTTGCCGAAAGCCCTTGCCAAGCGCGGCGCGATGCGAGCGTGAGCAGAGAAGCGTTGGCGAAAAGAGAAGGTGTCGGTTTCTGTTGCCGGGCACCGACAAGCCCCGCCAGCCCTTGTGTGGAGGGCTGGACTTGACACCGTTGCCTAAGCTGCTAGGCAGCTCGTGCAACAATGTCTTGTTGGTCGCTTGGACTGCGGTTAGGCAGCTTGAGCAACCACACGTGCGTTATCGTTTGCACGTTTTGTTTTAGCCCGATGACGGCGGGACTCCACCGAGTGCCGAGCGCGCCTTTTATCGTGCGCGTCGATTCTGTTTCGCCCCCGCCGCTCCTCTGGTGTCGCACATGGACAGAGGAAGGGTGGAGGCGCCGGGTACCGCCCCCGGGTCCGCAGCATGTATTCTGACGCTCCGTTTAGCACCATAGTCCCAAAAGGACATCCCCACCATAGACTAGGCGCACGCAATTGTCAAGGGGAAGCGGTGCATAGAAAAAACAAAAACATTGGGCAACAATTTTTTAGGGCAACAATTTTTTACGGATTGTTATTGAAAATTTTCTTCGTTTTTTGTAGGGTGGCTCCTGAACAGGGTGGTAGGGGAGATGTAACAAATGGAGAATGACATGAAAAGAATAATTTTTGGTATTGCGGTTTTCGGAGTGTTCTCTCTGGCGACAGCGATGCTTTCTTCGAAACCCGTGCAAGCAGCAGGGTTCGGTCTGACTGCCAACTACAAGTATCTTGTCGGTATAGGATTTGGAGCAGGAAGCGGCGGCGATAATCAAATCGCCATGGGGCATGGGGCTCAAGTGGACTTCTTGTGGTCGCTGTCTCCTCTTGGCAGCGGGACAAAAGTCCCTGGCATTGCTTTGGGATTCGATGTGGCGGGGGGAGGGCTTGCCGGCGAAAGGAGCGGCGGCTTTTACAAAGTTGCCTTCCTGTCTGAATTCAATCTGGACTCCGGACTTGGGTTTACTTTCGGAATGGGTGGGGGGCACTTCATTGTCAGAGAAGAGGCAGATGTCTGGGGGTTGGGTTTTACCGACCTTGGAATAAGGTACAGCACGAAGAAAGACCTCATTTTTTCTGTCTCTGGCGATATTATGACTGATCCTAGAGCTTTTGCAAGTTTAAGCCAGGATGTTAGTGACAGCCTGGATAATGCGAGTTCGAGCTCTACTAGTTCTAGTTCTAGTTCTAGTTCTAGCTCTAGCTCTAGCTCTAGTAATCCTAGCACCATCATCACTGGTGTTACTGTGGGCGTGGGCTATCGCTTCTAGTTTTTGCATCTCCTCTCGTTCTGCGCTTGAGAGCGTAGAGCGAGAGTGGAGATACAAAAAAGCGCACGGACTTGTGGGTGTTGGCGTTTTTATATTTTACAGCGTTTTTTTTATGGCAACGGGCGATGCTTTGTAGGTAGGGTCTTTTTTGTGCTATCTTGCCTTGCCTTGCTTTGCTCTTGAATGGGTGCGTGGCGGGCTGTGCCTATGCTTATGTCTCTCCGAGTCGCCTTTCAGATGGACCCGCCCCAGCATCTTGATGCTGAGGGAGACTCCTCGCTCGCGCTGATCGAGGCTGCGCACGATGCCAAAGCGCAGCTCTTCTACTACCCTCCGCAATCCTTGTCGCTTCTCAAAGGCAAGGTCACGGCGCCTCTGCAACCCATGCTTTTTGAAAACAACAACATCATTTTAGAAGAAGCCGTCGCAACCGATCTCTCCACTTTAGATGTTGTGCTGATGCGTCAAGATCCTCCGTTCGACATGTCGTACATCACCGCGACGTATC
>JABACB010000003.1:88610-89143 GCA_014237925.1 Alphaproteobacteria bacterium | reverse complement strand
TTGTGCTGATGCGTCAAGATCCTCCGTTCGACATGTCGTACATCACCGCGACGTATCTTTTGGAACACATTATGGAGACGACTTTCGTTGTCAATCATCCTGTTTCTGTGAGGAATGCTCCTGAGAAATTGTTAGTTACACATTTTCATGATCTCATGCCGCCGACCCTTGTCTCCGCCGATGTTGTGGAGCTGAACAAGTTTCGCCTTGAGGTGGGGGATATCGTAACGAAGCCTCTTTACGGCAACGGCGGAGAAAGTATTTTTCTTTTTAGACAAGGTGATCCTAACTTTGCCTCTTACTTGGAGACGGTGCGACAAGGCAAGCAAACTTTGCCTCTTGTTGCTCAAGCTTACATCAAGGAGGTCAGCGAAGGAGACAAGCGGATCATTCTTGTGGACGGGGAGATTTTGGGAGCGATCAACCGTCTTCCTCCTGCGGGGGAGATTCGCGCGAACATGCATATCGGCGGCGTTGCGACGAAGACCGCTTTAACACGGAGAGAGCAAGAGATATGCGCTGCGTTGAAACCT
>JABACB010000003.1:61873-88390 GCA_014237925.1 Alphaproteobacteria bacterium | reverse complement strand
GTTTCATGGGACGCGTCACAATGTGGGTTTTGATGTTGTCGATCGTGTGGCGGATGTTATGGAAGCTCGCTGGGTTTCGCGGCAGGGGGGAGATGTGGAAGTTGTTGAGATGAGGGATAGCGATCGTTTTGGAAGGAGGAATGTTGTTTTGTTGAAGCCGATGACTTTTATGAATTGTTCTGGGGGCGGGGTAGGAGGATTTTTAAGGAGGCGCAAGGAGCATGAGGTTGTTGTTGTTCATGACGATTTGGATTTGGTTTTGGGGAAGGTTAAGGTTAAGTTTGGGGGTTCGGACGGGGGGCATCGGGGTTTGCGCAGTTTGGACGAGCGGATTGGGCGGGGTTATTGGCGGGTTCGGATTGGGATAGGTCGTGGTGTTAGAGTTGGAGTTGGGGGAGTTGAGGATTATGTATTGGGGAGATTTCGTGGTGAGGAGGGTGAGGTGATGGGCGGGATGATGGAAGGGGTTGCGGAGGGATTGGGTGTTTTGTGTGGCGAGGAGTTGACGGCGGAGCGTGCGGGGATTTTTGTGGGGGGGCTGGGGTAGATGTTTGGGTTGTCGATGAGCGCGTCTGTTGTGGTCGCGCTTGTGCTTTTGATGGCACGCACTCGCACAACAGACGCGCGCTTTGTTTATTGTGTTTGTCGCGGATGGCGATGAGATGAGAAACGAACTTTTTGAATTGATGGAAACGCAAGACGCGCAAACCCGTAGGGTTTGTGGCGTTTTGCGCATGGGGGGTGTGGGGGGACGCAGTCCCCCCGCAAAAGCGCGCCGCGAGCGAGCGCGCGTAAGCGCGCTTTCCCTGCTCTTGCAAGCCTTCGGCTTGCAAGAGCAGGGTTCTTAACGATTCAAGCGCGTTGCGAAGCGACGCGCAACAGCGTCGCAACGCGGTTAACGCTTGTGTTTTGCTTTTTTCAAGAAAATAAATTAAAATTTAATAAATTTTATTTTCGGCAATAATTTTTCTTAATTCTTCGATAGTATAATAATTTCTTTGGTTTCCTTTCATTGTATGAATCATTCGATGACAATTGGCGCAAAGAAGAGCAAGGTCAGCAAGAGTTGTTTTTTCGTTAGCTTTTAAATTGGATAAAGGTTTTTTGTGGTGGCATTCGAGAAAATTCTTTCCTATTTCTCCGTATATTTTCTCAAAATTAAACCCGCACACTTCGCAAGACATTCCTTCTTTTTTCTTTGATGCGATGGTTTTTTTTCTATCAACGAGCTTTCTGTTTCTTTCTCTTCTCTTGTGAATGATGACCACTAATTTCCCTTCCTTTTCGCCGTATTCTTCGTCCTCTTCGTAATGAACGTGTTCATTGCTTAAGACACGTATTTGTTCTGCTCTTTTTTTAAGTTCGGTCGATTCAAAATGAAGATTATTAAAATCGGATTCAAATTTTTTCCATATGTCTTGATCTTTTTTACTGCTAGCCTGCAGCCCTTTTCCATCTTTTGGATTTAAATTAATAAAATTTTCAATTTTTGAACTTACGCTACCTAGGCTTCTATAGCTTTTATATTTTTTAATATTGATTCCTTTGATTTCTGCAAGATTAATTAAAAAATCACTGTGGTTTTGAATGTCTTTCTTGTTAAGACTGCCAGGGTAAAATTCTTTGTACAAACACAAAGTGACGATTAATTCGTCTTCCGTCCATGGCGGTGGTCTTTTTTGTGAATCAAGCATAACCGTATCCTCTCCTAAATCAAATCGTATCGGTGCGTCTCCTCGCGTGCGCCCGGATGCGTTACCGCTCCTTTTTCCGCACTCCCCACCGTCTGCGCATACCTCCACAAAGCTCCCGACTGAAAATCGTGACTCGGTGCAACCCATTTTTTGCGCCGCTCCGCAATCTCCCCTTCCGACAAATCCACCGAAATCTCCCCCTTCTCCGCGTCTAATACGATCATATCCCCATCCTCCAACAACCCGATCACTCCCCCCGTCGCCGCTTCAGGACCTACATGTCCTACACAAAATCCGCGCGTCGCTCCCGAAAACCTGCCGTCCGTAATCAACGCAACCCTGTCGCCACGACCCTGTCCATACAACGCCGCCGTCGTCGCCAACATCTCGCGCATTCCAGGACCACCCCTCGGCCCCTCATAACGAATCACCAACACTTCCCCATCCTCAAACTTGCCCGCACACACCGCCTCATAAGCCGCCTCCTCGCAATCAAACACACGCGCCCTCCCGACAAAACGCAACCGCTCCATACCGGCGATCTTTACGATCGCCCCCTCGCTCGCCAAGTTGCCGCGCAAGCCCACAACTCCCCCCGTAGCAGACAAGGGAGCAGAGCAAGGTCGAACAACATCCTGATCACAAGGAAACGGCGTGCCTGCCAAGTTCTCGCCAATCGTCTTCCCCGAAACCGTGAGACAATCCTCATGAAGAAGTCCCGCATCCAGCAAAGCGCGCATCAACACAGGCACGCCGCCAATCCGATACAAGTCCAACGCAACATAACGACCCGAAGGCTTCAAGTCGGCGATGTAAGGCGTCTCCCGAAAAATACGGCACACCTCGTGCAAGTCGAAGTCGATCCCACACTCGTGAGCAATGGCAGGCAGATGCAGTGCCGCGTTCGTCGATCCTCCGCTGGCAGCAACGATGCGCGCCGCGTTCTCCAACGCCTCGCGCGTGACGATGTCGCGCGGCTTGATGTTGTTCTCGATCAGCATCATGACGCTCTCGCCTGCGCGCCTTGCAAAGGCGTCTCGGCTTTCGTAGGGAGCGGGCGTTCCGGCGGATCCCGGCAGCGCCAAGCCGATCGCCTCCGAGACGCACGCCATCGTGTTCGCCGTGAATTGTCCCCCGCACGAGCCCGCCGAAGGACAAGCCACGCATTCGATGGCGTGCAAGGTCTCGTCGTCGATGGCGCCCACGGCGTGCTTGCCGACCGCCTCGAAGACGTCTTGGACGGTGATGTCGCGTCCCTTGTAGCGTCCGGGCAGGATCGATCCTCCGTAGAGAAAGACGGAAGGCACATTGAGCCTGAGCATCGCCATCATCATTCCTGGCAGCGACTTGTCGCAGCCCGCGATTCCTACGAGCGCGTCGTAGCAGTGTCCGCGAATGGTGAGCTCGACCGAATCGGCGATGAGGTCGCGGCTGACTAAGGAGGACTTCATGCCTTGGTGTCCCATCGCAATTCCGTCGGTGACGGTGATGGTGGTGAACTCACGCGGCGTGCCTTTCGCCGCCTTCACGCCTTGTTTGACCGCCGCCGCCTGTCGGTCGAGCGCGATGTTGCAAGGCGCCGCCTCGTTCCAGCAGGTTGCAACGCCGACGAAGGGCTGAGCGATCTCTTCTGCGGTCATGCCCATCGCGTAGTAGTAGGAGCGGTGCGGCGCGCTGGACGCACCGACGCTGACATGACGCGAGGGCAGACTCGCCTTGGCGCACGCAGAAGAAGAGGAAGAGGAAGAGGAAGGGGAGGGGGAGGACATGGCAGAGGACATGGCAATGGGGCAACTCCTTGTTCGGTTCGTGGGGGTATTGGCAGAGAGAGAGAGCGGGGAGAAGGGGAGAAGGGGAGAAGGGGAGAAGGGGAGAGGTTATCGTTTCCAAGCTGTGATGCGACAAGCGTTGCGGCGGAATTCTTTTCGTACGGCATCGCAGATTTCTTGCGCAGCTTCGGCGTTGATGTAGGGGTGTGCGTAGAGGGCGTAGAGGATGCCTTGCGTCGCGTCGTTTTGGCGGACGATGTCGTAGCGTCTTCCTGCGAAGCTGTTGGCGAGCCTGCGGTTTTTGCTGATGCGCTGCCATGCTTGGCGCGCTTGCGACAGCGAGGGGTAGCTGCCGAGCAGGACAGCACTCGTGGTGTTCTCGGGGGCGGGGGTAGTTGCTTCGGGAGGCTCGTTCTCTTGCTGCGGAGATTGGGGTTGAAGCTGCGGTTCGGATTGCGGCTGCGGCTGCGGTTGAGGAGAAGGGGTGATGATGCCGGGGCTAGGGGAAGTTTCTTGGAATTGAGGGAGGACGGGGAGTCGGTTTTGTTGTTCTTCAAGCGCTTCTTCCAGCAAGCGTTTCAGAGGCTCGGTTGCGGGTTGTTCTTGGGCGGGGTCCACGGAGGGGGTGGAGTCTTGTTGCGGAGCGAAGAAGTCCGAAGGCGGCGCGAAGGGCAACGGAGCCACAGGCGGAAGAGAGGGGCGGTACGGGGGAATGTCTTCTTCTTCAGCAGGGGGTCTTAGAGGGGAGAGGGTGATGCCGATCTCGGCTTGGCTTCCTTGGAAAGCCGCGCCTGCAAGCGAGTTGTATCCGATCAGTTGTCTTCGTGTTGCGCGTGCAAGTCCGAGCCCTGGGGTTCGAAATTCGACGATCCTGGCGATGGCGGGAGCGTATCGGTAGATGAGTGCGTCTGCGTTTTTACGCTGGCAGAGCAATTCGAAGGTTTTGAAGGTTCCTGCAGGGACGGTTGTTTTTTGTTTCTCGCCGACGACGCAGTTCCAGGTGAAGTTTTGGGTTGTGGGATCTTGGGTTTGTTCTTTGGCGATCGTCGTGTTTGCGTTGAATCGGATTTTTTTCCCTTGTATGAGCGGAAAGAGACTGCCTTTCTTTTGTGAGATAGTCCTTCTTCCTTTCCCGTACCGTCGACTTTCCCAGAGGAGGGCGGGGAGGAAGGGATTGGGCGAGGTTATCATGCGTTCGCCGAGGTTGCTTTGCCAGACGAGCAGGTTGTTTTGGATGTCGGTGATTTGCCATGTCGTCGTCGGGTTGGAGTATGTGAAGGAGTCTCCAATGGCGAAGCGTTTTGTTGTCGGTATTTGGAGCATTTTTTTTCGGCTGAGGTTGCGTTGTCGCGTTTGCTCGTCGGGCTTGGCGCAGGCGAGGGGGAGCAGGATGAGAAGGAGGGCGACGAGGGCGGCACGCATGGAGGTGAGGGTAGCGCAGAGGGGGTGATTTTGTAAGGGGGATGTGCGGGGCTTGGCTTGGAAGACGGGGAGGTGTTTTTTGGCGGAGACAATGTGGAGAAAGGGAGGGTTGTCGCCATGCTGGAGGAAGCAAGAAGAGTGCCGAACGGGGAGCGGGGGTTCGACACGCAACGGGTTGTCGAGTCTTCGCTACGGGCTTCGCTCGCCTGCAGAGCGCGCGTAATATCCGCGTCAATATCTGCGTCAAAGGGAATAGTCCTATGGACGCACACGGCAAGCCGTGCGCGATCCTATTAAAGATGGCGCGAAAACGGTGCGCTCCCTGAAAATTGCAGACAAACAAAGGCAAAACAGAGGCAAAACAGAGGCAGACACGCTCCTCGCTACAAAAGTGCGAACGCGAGCGCAACAGACGCGCCTAATGCCAAAACCTTACAGGAAATTTCCCAAAGCGACCAAGACCCCTAAAAACCCGAAGCCTGCCAGCATGACCAATCGCAACGAAACCATCTGTCCTTCCAACGCAACCATCCGCCCTTCCAACGAAGCCTCAACGCTTTTAATTTCGCCTCGCAGCGAAGATTCTACGCGCTTAATCTCGCCCTGAAACGAAGCTTCTACGCGCTTAATCTCGCCTCGCAACGAAGCCTCGACGCGTTCAAGCTCCGAGGACATGGCGACACCATGCATCATTCTTTGGCATAATTTCTCACAACACATCGCAAAGCGCACGCACCTGTCCTTCGCTCCGCCTCCCGTTCCAGCCCCCTTCTCGCAGTCGGTCGACAACCCGTTGCGTATCGAAAGTCACCACTCCGTTCGGTACTCTTCTCGCTTCTTCCAACATGACGGCTCTTCCCTCTTCCAAAACTCCAACGACACGATACCCCTGCCTCAGCGCAAAGTCAAGCATCGCCAATACCAGTGTCATTTCCTCGGCAAATTCCATCAACGCATATCACTATCCCCTCTTCCTCCGCAACAATACATACCGCGCTCCTTCGCCGCCGTCCCTAACCCGCGCCTCGTAATGCTCCACCACAATATCCCTAACCTCAACCCCGTCCAACATCGACAGCACCTGCTCGCGCAAAATACCCCTCCCCTTGCCGCTGATCACCAACACACAGCGAAACCCCCGCTCATAACAACGCTGCAATCCTGCCAGCAGAACTTCCCGCGCTTGATCTCGACTCAACCCGTGCAAATCGAGACGATCCTCGATTGCCATCTCTCCACGACGCAGTCTGCGTGCGCTGCGTCTGTCCAATCCTCTGCCTCCTCCGTGCCGCAGTTTTTCTTCTTCCCTTACCCCAGAAGGCATCGCGCTACTTTTATCTTCTTTTGCTCTATCTTCTTTTGTTCCAGCTTCTTTTGTTCCAGCTTCTTTTGTGCCTTCGTCTTCCTCCTCTTCGGCTTCCTCTTCGTGCTTCTCTTTCGCCGCTTGTTTTTCTTTTTTCGCCCTGTTTCTCTGCGGGTTCTCGCGTGTGCCGCGGACAACTTTCTGCCACAATTCCTGTTCTTCTTCTCGCTCTTGTGTCACGGCAGGCGAAACTCTGCCAGCACGGGGACATGGTCGGAGGGCTGCTCCCATCCGCGCGCTTCTTTGAGGATCTCGGTGGAACGCAGCTCTTGCGCCAGGGTTTTGTTCGCCCAAATATGGTCGAGCCTGCGACCGTAGTTCTCCTCCCAAGGTCGTCGATAGCTCCACCAAGTGTAGACTTTCTCAGGCGCGGGATGTTGATCGCGCAACACGTCGCACCACCCGCGCGCCTTCTGAGCGAGGGTGAAGCGTTCCACTTCGGCGGGCGTGTGCGATACGACGCGCAGCATCGTTTCGTGGTTCCACACGTCGTCGGGGAGGGGGGCAATGTTGAGGTCGCCGAGCAGGATGCAGGGGTTGTTTTCTTCGGCTTCGGAGAAGTGTCGGCTCATTTCGTCGACGGAGTTTGTGTGCAAACTTCTCATTTTTCTCGGCATTGGGCTTGTAGCCGCCGGCAGGCACATAGAGGTTGTGTAGGTTGAGCGTGGTGTTGGTGTTGGGTAGAGTGATTTGCGTCGAGAGGTGTCGAGTGTCGTGTCTTTCGCAGAAGGCGATATGGGAGGAGGAGACGATCGGATATTTAGAAAGGACGGCCATGCCGTTGTAGGATTTTTCGCCGCGGATGCACCGGTGGGGAAAACCCATGGCGGCGATGGGGTCGTGAGGGAAGAGTGCGTCTTCCACTTTCGTTTCTTGAAGGCAGAGGATATCGGGACGGAGGTGAGAGACCACGCGCGCGAGCAGGCGCAGGCGCAGGCGGACGGAGTTGATGTTCCAAGTGGCGATACGCAGCGTCGAAGACATGGACTGCAGACTAGCACGGATGACTCTTGGGTTGGCTTTTGGCAAAGTTTGCAAACGCGCTTCCCAAAAGCACTTGGCGAACGCACTTGGCGCACGCACTTGGCATGCTTTTTGCCAAAGAAAAGAGAAAGGCACGAGTTTTCCAAAACAGAGAAGAATCCCATGCGTGCAGTTTCTACCCTTCGTCTTTGCCGCATCGCTTTGCTGGTTGCGGTCAGTCTTTTTTTCGCGCTCATCCCTGCCCGCGCTCAAGCGTGGTACATCAGCGTGGACGGATACTACGGCGGGTTGGGAGTCGATAGGCTCCTCGACGACTTCTTTACCATTGTCGAGGAAAATCGACCAGTACACCGCGGCGGCGGCGGCAGATTCGCCATCGGATTCGGGAAAAAATGGGCGACAGAATTCTCCGTAGGCATCCATCAAGGCTTGCGATTTAGAATCGGTGAACCTACTACGGATCAAGACCTTGTAGAGACAACATTACAACAAATTATCGCTGGCGACCCCATTACCTTTACCTTGTCGCAACTATCAGGCGGTTCGCGCAACATCACAAAACATCTCTACACTACCGTCGGCATCGAAGGGCGATACTTCGTGTTCGGCGATTTCGCCTACGACCCCGATGTTCCGAACGACCTCTACTTCGGCGTCGGCGGGCAATGGGCTATTCCCAGCTTTTGGGAAGGCGTCCCCTACTACTCCGCCATTCCTTCCATGACCTTGACAAGCGGATACACGCGACGCCTCACGCGCTCGCTGTTTATGGATTTCGGCGTGGAAGTCGCCGTCCTTCCTACTCCGCCGTCCAATATCGTCAACGGCAAGATAGGGCTGAAATACGCTTTTTAAATACCTTTGCTAAACACCTTTGCCGAACGCTGTGTTTCAATTTTTTGTGAAAATGCAACGCCCTCCTCGTTCCGTGTTACCATGCCCCTCGTATAGCGAACAACAGCCCCTGCACCCAGGAGATCATCCCATGAAGCCAAGCACGAAAAATCGAGGGAGAACAACAGGCATGCCGAAGCTGTTGCCGAAGCCGTTACCGTTGCCCTTGACGGCGAGCCTTGTTCCGCACAGGCTTTGGGGGATCGCGCTTGCGGTGCTGCTTGGTCTTCTGCTGCTCGCGCCGAAAGCCGCGCGCGGCGGCGAGATCGCCGTCCTCGGCGGCTACGGCGTGCTAGGCTCTAAGTCTCCCTTCACCAAGCTCTCGCTTTCGTTCGGCAAGCGCGTCGCCTTCAATTTTAACGGCGGTGTCGTCTTCGCCAAACCCGACACGCTAAGTTTCGTCGAGTTTCCCCAAACGTCTTCGGTGCAAGAGAAAATCCAGGATATCAAGATTCCGACCGCAAGCCAGCTCTACAGCGTCGGGCTGGAAATACGCGTGCTTATCCGCAAGTTCGGCAAGAAAAACAATGTCTACTTGGGCGCGGGCGCCGATTGGCTGCCACAGCTGAAAACCTATTATCCTGGTGTCAGAGCGGTTACGGGATACCAACTCTCCCTGCTGAGGAAGAGAAACCTCACCATGCGCTTCGGCATCGAATACTATCTCTACGGCGTGGCACCAGCCAATACCCTCGCGCTGACAACCTCGCTGGGTTACAGGTTCTGACAAGAAGGATGGCTACTTTTCGTTTGCGCTGTTGCGCCCTCGCTCTTTGTCTAGCGGGCTTGTCGCTTCCAAGCACGGCGCAAGCCTGGTTTGTTTCTATCGATGGCTCTGCCTCGCTCTTGTCCAATCCGATCACAGGACGCGTCAAGCTCGGCGCAGGAGCAAGCAAAGGGCATTGGCATTTCGAGGGGGCGATCAGCTTCATTCCTGCAGACACCTTCATCCTTTACAAGAACGACAGCGGCGGCGTCACAGAGATGACAGAAGCATACCCCGTCTTCTTGGGGGCAGGAGTGCGTTACTATATCAGATCGAGCAAATCTTTCGAAAAGCGCAACGACATGTATGTGGGGGGCGGGGCAGACTTCCCCTTTGTCGAAGAGAGCTTCTTGCCAGGCTTCAAAATCAGCGGCGGCTATGCGTTGCGACTGCATCGCAAGCTGGCGATGGAGATGGGGTTGGATTACTACTTTTTCGGCGCGCTGACGAACGAGCTGTTTATCGGCGTAGCGTTCAAGGGAGTCTTCTAAATTTCGAGCTCGCGTGAGCGACGGGCTTCGTGTTCGTCAAGCCTCGTCTCTAATTCTTTCTCGCCGCCGCTCCCCGTGCTATAACACGCGCATGGTCGCGCGCGTCCACACCCTCATGTTCCAAGGCGTCGAAGCGCGCCGTGTCGAAGTGCAAGTCGGACTGACGGGCGGACTTCCCTCCTTCAATATCGTAGGGCTCGCCGACAAGACGGTAGGCGAATCCCGCGAACGCATCCGTACCGCGCTGGCTCACTCAGGGCTCGCGCTACCGCCGAAGCGTATCACGGTCAACCTTTCGCCCGCCGACCTCGCCAAAGAAGGCAGCCACTTCGACCTTCCGATCGCACTCGCGTTGCTGAGCGCGCTCGGTATCATCGAACAAGAAAGTCTGTCGAAGACCTTCGCGCTCGGCGAGCTGAGTCTCGACGGAAGATTGCTGCCCGTCCCTGGTATCCTCTCTGCGGCGATCAGGGTGCGTCAAGAAGAAGGTACGCTCCTTTGTCCGAAAGACAACGGCAGCGAAGCCGCCTGGGTGAAAGGACTGCCTATCCTGCATGTCGCCTCGCTGGGCGAAGCGATGGAAGAATTGCGCAATCCGACGGAACGCCCGCAACCCCGTCCCCTTGCTGCGGCTTGTGTGCCCGCCCGCAACGATTTCTCCGACCTGAAGGGTCAAGAAAGCGCGAAGCGAGCGATCGAAATCGCCGCGGCAGGAGGACACAATATCCTCATGATCGGAACGCCGGGCGCAGGCAAATCCATGCTCGCCGAACGCCTGCCCTCCGTCCTTCCGCCGATGAACGCGCACGAAGTGCTGGAGACAGCGCGCATCCAGTCGATCGCCGGAAACTTCCTCGACGAGAAAGATCCCAAGGGTCCGACCCCGCAAAGACCCTTCCGTGCACCGCACCACTCTGCGTCATTGCCCGCCCTCGTCGGCGGCGGCAGAAACGCGCTGCCAGGAGAAATATCGCTTGCGCACAACGGCGTCCTCTTCTTGGACGAGCTGCCCGAATTCTCGCGTCAAGCCCTCGAAGCCCTGCGACAGCCGTTGGAAAGCGGCTCGATCTCGGTTGCACGAGCCAACGCGCATGTCACCTATCCCGCCAGATTTCAGCTGGTCGCCGCCATGAACCCCTGTCGTTGCGGCTATCTGGCAGACCCCAAACGAGCCTGTCGAAAAGCGCCTCTGTGCGCCGAAGACTATCAGAAACGACTATCAGGACCCCTTTTGGACAGGATCGATCTCTTCATGGGCGTCCAACCCGTCGAGCCGTACCGCCTGCAACGCGGTGCCAGCGGCGACGCTTCCAAGACCATCGCCGCGCGCGTGCTTGCTGCGCGCGAACGACAAAGCGTACGATACCTTCGCAAGAAAGAGAAAGACCACCCCCCCATCGTCTGCAACGCGCATGTTCCCACAGCCTCCATCGAACACTTCGTCGACGCCTCGGACGAGGCGCTCGATCTGTTGAGACAGGCCGCCGATCAGTTCTCGCTCTCCGCTCGGGGCTACTATCGAACGCTGCGCGTCGCGCGCACCATCGCCGACCTCGCTTTCGAGCAGAAGATCTCGCACTTAGCCATGTCCGAAGCCCTCTCGTTTAGAAACCTCCCCCTGCAAACCGCCGCGCTCGATTAGCATCGAAGCGCCTCCGAGTGCAAAGGGCTTGCTTTTGTCAAACACAAGGGCTACAAGGCACACACAAGGGAAAGGCAAAAAAAGACACAAGAACAGAAGGAGGGCTTGCAGCAAGACGAGCATGACAAGAACACAGCCTCCTCACAAAGGCGGCGCGGCGGAACTGAGACCCGTCTCGCCACATTTGCAAATCTACCGCTGGCAATGGACGATGGCGCTTTCCATCATCCATCGACTCACGGGTCTCTACATCTCTGTGGGGATCGTCTTCTTGTGCACGAAAATCATCGTGCTGGGCTTCGGCGATGCCAACGATTTCGCCATGTTTACGCAGTTCAATTCGTTGAAAGCGTTTCTCGTCCTGAAGGCTTTCTTCATTTGGTGCCTGATCTATCATATGCTGAACGGCGTGCGCCACCTCTTCTGGGATACGGGGCGCGGGCTGGGCTTGAAAGCCGCCGCCCTTTCGGGCTACACGAGTGCGCTCTTCTCGCTCCTCCTTGCCGTGCTTTACTGGTGCTACTGGCTTTGACATGCGCATCGTTCGCAGAACAGTACGCCTTGCAGGTTTCTTCGTCCTTCCCTACAGAGACTGGACAGGACGGGGGCATTGGCTTATCCAACGGATCACCGCCGTAGCCTTGTTGCCTCTGTATGTGTGGTTGTTGCTTGTGGCGTTTCCCAACGCAAGCACTGCACACCACGCCGAGCTTTTGCTTTGGATGCACAATCCTGTCAACGCCGTGCTTCTCTATTTGACGATCGTCTTCTCGTTGCATCACATGGCGCTTGGGTTGAGGACGATTGTCGAAGACTACATCGCCACGCCCTCGCTCAATGCCCTCGCTCTGTTCTGCGTGCATTGGGGAAGTTTTCTCCTCATGGTGACCGCGCTCGCCGCTGTTTTCCGTATCCTGTTGCAATCCTGACGCAACAATCCTCTTTTTGAGACTGCTTCGATGCCGCCCGCCTACGATCTGACCGACCATGCCTACGATGTGCTTGTCGTCGGCGCCGGCGGTAGCGGGCTCAGGGCGACGTTGGGCGTTGTCGAGGCGGGGCTCAGCACCGCCTGCATCACGAAGCTCTTCCCTACGCGCAGCCACACGGTTGCCGCGCAAGGCGGCATCTCTGCTTCGCTCGCCAACATGGGCGAGGACCACTGGACTTGGCATATGTACGACACGGTCAAGGGTTCGGACTGGCTCGGTGATCAGGACGCGATCGAATACATGGTCGCCTCCGCCGTCGATGCCGTCGTCGAGCTGGAACACTACGGCATGCCGTTCTCGCGCACCGAGGAGGGCAAAATCTACCAGCGCCCTTTCGGCGGCATGACGACGCGATTCGGCAAGGGACCTGCCGCCGAGCGCACTTGCGCGGCAGCAGACAGGACGGGACACGCCATGCTCCATACGCTCTATCAGCAGTGTTTGAAGCGCGATGCCGCCTTTTTCGTCGAATACTTCGTGCTAGACCTGCTCTTCGACCGACAGGGACGATGTTGCGGCGCGCTGGCGTGGAACTTGGCGGACGGAACCTTGCATCGCTTTCGTGCGCGCGCGACCGTCTTGGCGACGGGCGGCTACGGCAGAGTCTATTTCTCCTGCACCTCCGCGCATTCTTGTACGGGCGACGGCGGAGGCATGGCGTTGCGCGCAGGGTTGCCTTTGCAAGACCCCGAGTTCGTGCAGTTCCATCCGACGGGAATCTACGGTGCGGGCTGTCTCATCACCGAGGGCGCGCGCGGCGAGGGGGGATATCTGACGAACGGCGAAGGGGAACGGTTCATGGAACGATACGCTCCTTCGGCGAAAGACCTCGCCTCGCGCGATGTCGTCTCGCGTGCTATGACGCTCGAGATCCGCGAAGGACGCGGGGTCGCCAAGAAGGGACACAAGAAAGGAGACCATATCCTGCTCCACCTGGAGCATCTGCCGCGCAAAGTGTTGCACGAGCGTCTGCCGGGGATTTCGGAGACGGCGCGTATCTTCGCCGATGTGGATGTCACAAGAAAACCCATTCCCGTGCTGCCCACCTGCCACTACAACATGGGCGGCGTGCCTACCTTGCATTCGACCGCCGTCGTCAACCCTGCGGGCAAGGACGAGAACCGCGTCGTCGAGGGGTTGTTCGCCGTAGGGGAGGCGGGGTGCGTCTCTGTGCATGGTGCGAATCGTCTGGGATCGAACTCGTTGCTCGATCTCGTCGTCTTCGGCAAAGCGGCGGCGGAGGCTTGCGCGAAGACGCTCAAGGGCAAAGGGAAAGTTCCTCCCATGCCGGAGGCGACTTGCGAACAAAAGATATTGGAGCGCTTCGACCGCTTGCGACACGCGCAAGGCGAGCATAGGACAGCCGATTTGCGCGACGCTTTGCAACATCTCATGCAGGAAGATTGCGCCGTCTTTCGCAGCAAGGATGTTTTGCAGCAAGGCAAAGAGCGTGTGCAGGAGCTGTGGCAGAAGCTGCCGCAGATCGCGGTTTCCGACCGTTCGCTGATTTGGAACTCGGACCTCATGGAGACGCTGGAGTTCGAAAACTTGCTGCTGTGCGCAACGGCGACGCTCGCTTGCGCCTTCGAGCGCACCGAGAGCAGAGGCGCGCACGCACGCGAAGATTTTCCGAAACGCGACGACAAGGCTTGGATGCAACATTCCGTCGTTTGGGTCGAGGGGGGCAAGACGCGTTTTGCCAAGAGGAAAGTCCACACCCAGCCTTTGACGGCTGAAACCATTCCGCCACAAGAACGTGTCTACTAATACGAAGAGATCCAGGAGGAGACTATGGCTCAGCTTTTTTTACCGCGAAATTCTCGCCTGACGCGAGGCAAGAAGTGGCGCCTGCCGAAGGTTGCAACGGCGCGTCGTGCGCGCAAGAGGACTTTTCAGGTGTATCGTTGGGAGGGTGAGCGGAGCGAGCGACCTCGTCTCGATCGTTACACGATCGATCTCAATCGCTGCGGTCCGATGGTTCTCGACGGGCTGATCGCGATCAAGAACACGATCGACCCGACGCTCACCTTTCGTCGTTCTTGCCGCGAGGGGGTTTGCGGCTCGTGCGCGATGAACATCGACGGCACGAACACGCTCGCCTGCACGAAGCCGATGGCGGAGGTCAAGGGACCTGTGCGAGTCTTCCCGTTGCCGCATTGTCGTGTTGTGAAAGACCTTGTGCCGGACTTGACGCTTGCCTATCGCCAGCTCGCTTCGATCCAGCCGTGGCTGCAAGACGCGCCCAAGATTGAGAAGATCAAGAAGGGCGCGAGAGAACGCCTGCAGACACCGCAAGAACGTGCCAAGCTCGACGGCTCTTACGAGTGTATCCTGTGCTTTTGCTGCTCGACGAGTTGTCCAAGCTACTGGTGGAACAGCGATAAGTATTTGGGTCCTGCGGTGTTGTTGCAGGCATATCGGTGGCTTGTGGATTCGCGCGACGGGGCGGGGCGTGCTCGATTGCAGAAAATTGCCGATCCGTTCAAGTTGTATCGTTGTCATACAATTATGAATTGCACGAAGACTTGTCCGAAGGGACTGAATCCTGCAAAGGCGATCGCCGAGATCAAAAAGCAGGTGGTCGCAGAACTCTGACGGGCGGACAACGCGCGCGTCGCTGCGTGAGCGAACTTCAAAGGGTTGCACCCAAAGATTGTACCCCAAAGGGTTGCGCTCGCGCACTTGTCTCGTGCGATCTTAAGGCGCGTTTCTATTGTTGCAAAAATTCTGTTTCTTGTTTCTTTTTTGTCAGAGAGGAATTTGCAGATTCGCACGCAAGCCGCCCTGCGGCGAAGAATCGAGCGTCAAATCTCCGCCATGAATGCGCGCGATGTCGCGCGCGATCGAAAGCCCCAACCCCGTTCCGCCCGTCTCCTGACTGCGCGAGCTTTCCAAACGAAAGAAGGGACGAAAAACCTCGTTGCGATACGGATTGGGAATGCCGGGACCGTCGTCGTCGACGAGGATCTCGATATGCTCGCGCCGCCGCCCGACCAACACCGAGACATTGTTGCCGTAGCGATGCGCGTTCGACAGCAAGTTGTCAAGGCAGCGGCGTAGCGCGTTCTCGCGTCCGATGATGACGAAACGCCCCTCCATGTGACAATAGAGACGGCTGCCTGAGCGTTGGTAGCGTCGGATCAGCTTGTCGATCAACGCTGTCAAGTCCAAGCTGGCGACGCGCTCGCTGCCCTCGCTGCGCGCGAAGGCGAGGTAGCCCTCGATCATCGCTTCCATCTCTTTGACATCGCCCTCGATGGCGCGCACGAGCGGGTCGCGCGACATCGCTACCTGAAGCTTGATGCGCGTCAGCGGCGTTCGCAAGTCGTGGCTCACGCCGGAGAGCATGTCGGTGCGCTGGCGTATCTGTCGAAAAATTCGTCGGCGCATGCGGTTGAACGCTTGAATCGCGTTTCGCACTTCGCGCGCACCGCGACTGTCGATGCGCTCGGTCGTGTCGTGTCCTTTGCCGAACTGGTCGGCAACGCGCTCCAAATGTCTGAGCGGGCGCACTTGGTTCCTCATAAACAAAGCTGCGATCGAAAACAGCAGGATCGAAGAGCCTACCATCCACATCACAAAGATATAGGTTGTCGCGCTGAAAAGCCGTTCGCGCGGAATCACCGTCTGCAGGACGCCTTCTGCAAGCTGCAACTGCACGACAACCTGATTCGAAAATGATTCGGTGTCGATGACAAAAGGACGCTTAACCTTCTCCTGCAAGGCTTGTCCCAAGTGTCGCGTGAAAAATCCGAAACGTTGCGTCTGTGCCGATTGTGGATCGATCGTCTGTCCGCGAAACAGGCTCAAGGGCAAGTTCAGGTGCTTCTCGTACACCCCCGAAAGCCGCGGAAGACTCTCAGGGTCGTCGCGCATCATGTCGAGTGCCAAGTTCATCTCCGATGCAATCGCGCTCGCCATGTTTTGTGCGATGATCGTCCAGTGGCGGTTGAAAAAGGCGTAGGCAGCGGCGATCTGCACCGCGATCAGAGGCACGACGATGATCAACAGCGCGCGCGCGAAAAGCGTCTTCGGCCACAGGGTTTGCAAGGCGTTCGTTGTGATCGCTCTCAGACGCGCAAAGCGCGAGAGCGGCAAGGTTCTTCTCGTGCGCGGCGGCAACAGCGTGCGTCCCAACACATTACCCATCGCACCGATGGTAACGCCGATGGTGCGCAGGGCGACCGCAAGGGGCGACTTGTTCGACAAGCTCTTTGCCGTGCGCGGCGTGGTGCGCACCTTGCGCGCCTTGCGCGGCGGCTTGGAGGTGGAAGCAAGCGGTAGCAGCCGTCTCATGACAGTTGAAGGCTGTAGCCCTTGCCGCGGTGCGTTAGAATATGACGCGGTTCTTTCGGATTGGCTTCCAGCTTTTGTCTCAGATGAGCAATGGCGATATCGACCGCACGCGGCGAATCCTTGATCTCTGACAAATGCGCCAAGACGGAACGACTCACCACCGCGCCTGCGCGACTCGCCAAGGCGCGCAGGATCTTCGCTTCGCTCGCTCGAAGGCGCACGCTGCGTTCTTTCGACACCAGCACGTCGTGGCGACTTTCGAATTGCCACCCCCCCACCGTCAAACGCGACGGCAAGAGCGTACGCCTTCGTTGCTGCGAGAGAATCTTCGAAATGCGTAAAAACAGCTCGCGCGGCTCGAAAGGCTTTGCCATGTAGTCGGCAACCCCCAGCTCCAAGCCCTGCAGACGCTCGGCAGGCTCGCCGAGCGCAGAGAGAATCAGGACGGGAAGCCCCTCGCGTTCTTGCAGGCTGCGCGCCAAGTCCAAGCCGCTTTCTCCAGGCATCAGGATGTCGACGATCACCAAGTCGAAGCGCAGCGTTGACGACAAGCGGCGCGCCTCGCTTGCGTTGCACGCAAGGCTCACGCCGAAACCGCATCCTTGCAAGTACCGCCGCAAGAGATCGCGCAACCGCTTGTCGTCGTCGACGACAAGCAAATGCGCTTGCTCGGCTACAGAGGTCGCCGACGCGCCAGCAACAGGGGACTCCATGCCCTCGTCCATGCCCTCGTCCGTTGAAGAGTCTTCTCGCCGTTCGATATCGCCTGTCATGAAGCGTCCTCTTCGCTCAACAGCAGCAATGTGCGGCGGAACCCCTCCACTTGCACGGCTCCTGCAGAACGATAGGCGCGACGCAAAAGACGCGCACGAGGCTCTAGCAGGCTTTCGACGAACGACATTCCTTTCTCCGTCAGCGCGAGGACGCGCACGCGACGGTCTTGCTGCTCGCATCCCGCTCGGCGCACATAGCCTTGACGCAAGAGCTCTGCGAGATTGTTGTGAAGGTTCTGTTTCGATGCGCGCACCCGCACGAGCAACGCCTTGACGCTCATGCGTCCGCCCTCGAGTGCGACAAGCCGCAAGACTTCCGCCTGCAGGCTTTTCAAGCCTTGTGCGTCGACAGCAGAGCGTTCCAAAAGACGGAGCCTTGATTCCAACGCCGACCAACGCTGCAAATCCTCGCTCAAGGACTGCCGCCGCAAGAACAGAGGATCGAGCTCTTCCTCGTTCGCTTTCTCCGAGATAGCCGTGTCGGCGAAGGATACCATAGAACACAAAGCAAGCAAAAACGCAAGACGCGCAAGGCAAAAACGCTTCTCCCCTTCTTCTCCCCTTCTTGTCCATGCTATCATAGCGAAGAAAAACTTCAAGACTTGACTTGCCTGCAAGATGTCCGACCCTGACCTCGTCCCCGACCCTGTCCCCGACCCTGTCCCCGACTCTGTCCCCGACCTCGTCCCCGACCTTGTCCCCGACCCTGTCCTCTCCTTCGATCGCCGCGATGGCAGCATATGGTACA
The DNA here is from genome assembly GCA_014237925.1 of Alphaproteobacteria bacterium. Lineage (GTDB taxonomy): Bacteria > Pseudomonadota > Alphaproteobacteria > JABAAW01 > JABAAW01 > JABAAW01. Next base: position 70,556 of record JABACB010000003.1, on the reverse strand, counting down.
ACGGAAGCTCGATGGCGTGGACGGATGCCAAGCTGCATGTCATGAGCCACGGGTTGCATTACGCCTCCTGCGTCTTCGAGGGCATCAGAGCCTATGGCGGAGAGCCCTACAAGCTGCGCGAGCATTACGAACGTTTTCACATGTCGGCGAATCTGCTCGACTTCCAAATTCCCTACGACGTGCCGACCTTGGAACAGGCGACACGAGAGCTGTTGAAAGACAACTCTCTGAGCGAGGCTTACATTCGTCCCGTTGCATGGCGCGGCTCCGAGCAAATGGCGATCGCCGCCGACAAAACGACGATCCATGTCGCGCTGGTGGCGTGGAACTTCGGAGACTATTTCGGCGCAAGGCTGAAGGGGATCCGTCTCACCTTGTCGGGGTGGCGGCGCCCGTCGCCGGAGAGTGCACCGTGCAACAGCAAAGCGGCGGGGCTGTATACCATCTGCACGCTTGCCAAGCACGAGGCGCAACGCAAGGGTTTCGACGACGCCTTGATGCTCGACTACAGAGGGCAGATCGCCGAATCGACGGGTGCGAACATCTTCCTCGTCATCGACGGGAAGATCCACACGCCCAAGGCGGATTGTTTCCTCGACGGCATCACGCGACAAACGCTCGTGCAGATCGCGCGCAGGGAGGGAATCGAGATCGTCGAACGCGCGGTTGCGCTCGAAGACCTTGAGCGTGCGCAAGAGGTCTTTCTGACCGGCACCGCCGCCGAGGTCACGCTGGTGCGCGCCATCGACGAGCGTGAATTTCCTGACAACGCGATCACAAAACGCCTGGCAGCGCTTTACGACGCAGAGGTGCGACCCTGAGCGACGGACAACCCGCAGCCCCTCCCCCTGCTTGCTTGCGCGAGCATGCCTTGTTCTACCTCGCGCGCTTTCCTGCAACCAAGGTCAAGCTGCGCAAAGTCCTCTGGCGATGGGCGGCGCGGCGCGGCGTGGCGACGGACGAGCGGCAGATGGGCGACTTGATAGAAAGCCTGCACGAAGGTGGTTACTTGAACGACGAGAAGTTCGCGCTCGCCAGAGCGCGCAGCCTCCTGCAGCGCGGCGCGAGCTTGCTGGACATTCGCGCGCGCCTTGCCAAAGACGGCATCGAAAGAGAGCGGATCCGACAGACGATCGACGCGCTCACACTCGGTGAGGACAGAGAGGAGGTGGAGCTGCTGGCAGCGCTTAGGGTTGCGCAAAAAAAGAGACTGGGACCTTTTCGTGATTCCTTGCGCAACCCCATGCCCGCAGAGAGAGAACAACGAGAGAAAATCCGAAAAAAGGACATCGCCACCTTGGCGCGAAAGGGCTTCGGATGGGGGATCGTGCAAAAAATCATGCAGGCGAGCGACGAAGATTTGTGCGCGTGGCAGAAAAAGTTGCAAGAACAAGCCCGCTAGCATGCTAGAATCGACGAGGGGAAGCATGGGAGAACACAACAAGGCGACAGCGATGACACACAAAACAACACGGACACGGGCGAGCGGCAAAGGCGTCGGAAACGACGAAAGCTTTGTAGCTTCTCCGTGTCTTCATTTTCCTCGCGGCTGGGAGATCGCCGAGCGCGACGCGACCGCCGAGCATGTCTTTCTCGCGCGACGCGATTTCGTTCGCGCGCTGGGCTGTGGCAGCCTTGCGGGCGCGGGCTTGGCGGCAGGGTGGCTTGCGAGCGCCTGCTCGCAGGAAACCCTTGCCAAGCAGAAACGGCAAGACCTCGACCCTGCGCAACGGGCGTGGCAAGGGCTGTATCCTGCGAAACGCAACAAGACCTACAAGGGCGAGCGTCCCTTGACGAAGGAGGAGGATGTTCTGACCTACAACAACTTCTACGAGTTCGGTAGCCACAAGAGCATTTCTCGCGCGGCGCAGAAGATGCAGCTCGAGCCTTGGAGCATCGAGATCGGCGGCAAGGTCTCGAAGCCACGAACGGTCTCCTTCGATGAGATTTTGCACGCCATGCCTTTGGAGCAGCGTGTCTTGCGCCATCGCTGCGTCGAGGCTTGGGCGATGACCGTGCCTTGGAGCGGCTTTGCGCTCAAAGCACTTGTCGCCTATGCAAAGCCCCTATCGTCTGCACGCTACATCACCTTCGAAACGCGCGCGGACAAGGACGCCATGCCGGGATTGCGTCAAACCTACTATCCCTGGCCCTACACGGAGGTGGTCACGATCGAGGAGGGGTTGAACGAACTCGCCTTCGTCGCAACGGGCGCCTACGGGAAGCCCGTCGCCAAGCAGAACGGCGCACCCTTGCGACTCTTGCTGCCGTGGAAGTACGGGTTCAAGTCGATCAAGTCGATCGTGCGAATCTCCTTCACCGAAAGAAGGCCGAAAAGCTTTTGGGAGAAGATCGCGCCCAGCGAATACGGCTTTTGGGCAAATGTGAACCCCGAAGTGCCGCATCCGCGCTGGTCGCAAGCCAAAGAAAAGCTGCTCGGCTCCGGCGAGAAAGTGCCGACACAGCTCTACAACGGATACGGCGAATTCGTCGCCTCCCTCTACGCCGACAAGAAGCAGAACCGAACCCTGTTCATGTAACATGAGAACGACGCGCGAAAGCATCACGGCTTGTCCCATCGCGGCATGACCCAGGAAAAGATGCGCATCGCGGTTGCGGGGATGGGAACCGTCGGGGGAGGGCTGCTCAATCTCTTGCAGCAACGGGACGGAGTCGAGGTTGTCGCTGTCTGCGCACGCGAGCGAAAGAAGCAACGAACCTGCAAGATCGACGGCATCGCATGGTACGACGATGCCGCCGTGATGGCGCGCGAGGCGGAGGTTGATCTCGTCGTCGAACTCATCGGCGGTGAGGGCGGAGTCGCGCTCGATTGCGCCCGCGCCGCTCTTAGCGCAGGCAAAAATTTTGTCACCGCGAACAAAGCACTGCTCGCACGCCACGGTGCGGAGCTCTCGTGCCTTGCCGAAGCGAAGGGTTGCGCCGTGGGCTGGGAGGCGGCGGTCGCAGCAGCGGTGCCGGTCGTCGCTGCGGTCCGACAAAGCCTGCTCGCCAACAGCACGCAACGCATCACGGGCATCGTCAATGGCACCTGCAACTACATCCTCTCCAGGCTGGAGACAGACGGCGAGGACTTGGCAACGGCTCTGCGTACCGCTCAGACGAAAGGCTACGCCGAAGCCGATCCGCGCGCTGATACGCAAGGGTTCGATTCGGCGCAAAAAATCGCGCTGCTCGCAGCTCTCGCCTTTGCGACACCGCCCGCACTCGACGAAGTTTCGGTCGAAGGCATCGAGCAAATCTCGCTCGACGATGTCAACTTTGCCAAGCGGCGCGGATACGCCATTCGCCTGCTCGCCATCGCCGAACGCATCGAGGACAAGATTTCCCTGCGCGTCCATCCCACGCTCGTGCGCCTTGATTCCAGTCTCGCCTCCGTCTGCGGCGTGCGCAACGCCATCCTCTATCAAGGCGATTTTAGCGGACAGGTCTTTCTCGCCGGACAAGGCGCAGGCGCAGCCGCCACCGCCTCGGCGGTAGCAGGAGACATCCTCGACATCGCAAGGGGCAGGAAAACCCCCATGTTCGGCATGCCCCACGCAAACCTCGCTCCCTTGCCCTTTTTTCCGCTAGACGATATCGTCTCGCCATGGTACTTGCACTTTCGCGTTCAAGACAAGGTCGGTGTCGTCGCCACGATTGCAACCATTCTCAGCGAATGCAACATTTCGCTTTCTGCCATCTTGCAAGACGACACCAGAGCGCGACAACAAAATCCTCTCCGCCATGTCTCGTTGTTGCTGTGGACGCATCGCACTGCGACGAGAGCCGTCGCGCGCGCTTTGTGCGCCATCGAAGAGACCTCTCTGCTACAAGAGCAAGCCGTCGCCTTGCGCATTCTCGAAGAGGATAGGCGAAAGGATAGAGAAGAAGCATGACGATGCTCGAACAACCCGTCGCTGCGAGCATGCTCGACGAGCGTCTGTTGCATCAGGCGCGGCGCGTGTGCGAAGAAGCCGCCATCGCCGCCGCGCGGTGGCGGGGCTTGGGAGAGCGCAACGCTGCCGACAAGGCTGCGGTCGATGCCATGCGTGCTGCCCTGATGGTGCTTGAGATTGCAGGCACCGTCGTCATCGGCGAAGGCGAACGCGACGAGGCGCCGATGCTCTACATTGGAGAATCGGTCGGCAAAGGCACGGGGCTTGCCGTCGACATTGCTCTCGACCCCCTCGAAGGCACGAACTTGTGCGCCACCTCTTCTGCAAACGCGCTGACCGTCTTGGCGCTCGCGCCCAAAGGGGGCTTGCTCAATGCTCCCGACCTCTACATGGAAAAGATCGCCGTAGGCGCGCATATCGGAGACGATGTCGTCTCGCTGGCACGCTCGCCCGAAGAGAACTTGCAAGCGATCGCCGAAAAATTGGGCGGCAAGGTTTCCGACTTGCAAGTCTGCATCCTCGAACGCGACCGTCATGCCGATCTGATCGCACGCGTACGACGTTGCGGTGCACGCGTACAGCTGATCTCGGACGGAGACATCTTCGCCTGTCTCAAAACTTCCGATCGCAAAAGCGGCGTCCACGCCTATTTCGGCACGGGCGGCGCGCCTGAGGGCGTGCTCGCCGCAGCGGCGCTCAAAGTGCTGGGAGGATGCTTCCAAGGAAAGCTGTTGTGCAGGAACGAGAAGGAACGCGCGCGTGCAGAGAAGATGGGAATCATCGACTTCGACACCCTCTACAACCTCGACGATCTCGTCAAGGGCGATGTCATGTTTGCAGCCAGCGGGGTTACCGACGGAACATTGCTCGACGGCGTACGCTTCGAAGAGGACGGAATCGCCGTCCACTCGTTGCTCATGCACGAGGCGAGCAAGCGCATCGAGACCGTGCGCGCTCGCTTGCCCCTGTCTAACACCGCATAAATGTTGCATCGGATCGATGCTTTCTGCAACGCGCTGGCGTTTGCGCTCTCTCCGCGACAAGAACGATTTTGAACAGCGTTGCGAAGCCTTGCGGGTTGCGGGTGATCTCGATCCGCTGACGGCACGTCTGCTCTGCCTGCGCGGCGTTGCGAAGCAGCAGCTTCGAGAGGTTTTGTATCCCAAGGTCGCCGACCTCTTTCCCGATCCTTCCCTGCTCGCCGACATGGACAAGGCGAGCGAACGTCTTCTCGCGGCGTTGCGCACGGGCGAGAAGATCGGCATCATCACCGATTACGATGTCGACGGAGCCTGCTCGGCGGCGCTGTTGATACAGGCATGGCGCGCTTGGGGGGGCGAGTGCGTCTATACCGTTCCCGACCGGCTCAAGGAGGGCTACGGGCCCAACGACCCAGCCTTCCAAAGGTTGCGCAGCCAAGGCGCGGAGGGATTGGTCCTCACCCTCGATTGCGGCAGCAACGCGCAGCAAGTCTTGCGCAGCAAGCAGCAGCAGGGGTGGGAGATCATCGTTGTCGATCACCACGCGCTCAACAGCAGCATCGAGGCGGAGCAAACGCAGGCGGTGGTAGCCATGATCAATCCGCAACGATCCGACAATCGCGTCGATCTCCGCAACCTCTCGGCTTGCGGAGTCGTCCTGTTGCTGCTCGTCGCGATGCGCCGAAGCATCGAAGGCGGAAGCGGTGAGGAAGTTCCTCTGTCCTTTTCTCTAAAGCCGTGGTTCGATGTGGTCGCGCTTTCGACCGTATGCGATGTCGTTCCCCTCGCGCCGCTCAATCGTGCTTTCGTCCGCGCGGGCTTGGCGCATTTGGACGCACAACGACACGCAGGGCTTGCCGCACTCGCTTGTGCTGCAGGCATCGTTCCGCCCTTCTCCGCACGAGACCTCGCCTTCGCCTTGGGACCGCGTCTGAACGCGGCGGGGCGCATGGGAGACCCGGAACTCGCCGTCGAGCTGCTTCTGTGCGTCGAGCATGAGGCTTCCCAGCGCGCCGAGAGAATCGCGCATGCTCTCGAAAATCTCAACAACAGGAGACGTTCTCAACAGGAGAAGTGCTGCAGGCAGGCGCAAAAACAAGCCGAAGAACAAGCGGGAGAGCAAGCGGAAGATGTGGCGGGAGGCTGTTTTTTGTACGACAGCGCGTGGTCAGTCGGCGTGTTGGGACCTTCCGCCTCGCGCGTTGCAGAGCGTCTTGCACGACCGATGTTCTTGGCGGCACCCTCTCCCGTTGCCACTTCCGTCGAAGAAACAACCTTGCTGCGCGGCTCGGCGCGACTGCCGCCGTACGGATGGGAAGAATGCTCGCTTGCACGCATCGCTGCGCGTGCGCAAGAGAAGGGCTTGTTGCTCTCGGCGGGAGGGCATGCGCGCGCCTGCGGCTTCTCCTTGCGTGAGGAGGATGCCGAAGCCTTTCAAGAATTTCTCCGAAAGGATCTGCGCAAGGGTTCAAAAGAGAGTTTGAAAGAGAGTTCAAAAGAGAGTTTGAAAGAGAACCTCGCTACAGAAGTTGTGAGCGGCAACATTGTCGACAGAGTTGTCGACAGAGTTGTCGATATGGAGTTGTTGCTTCCCGCAGTGGCGGAGGAATTGGCGTTGCGTCTGTCGCAGCTCGCACCTTTCGGCGAGGGACACGCTGAGCCGCTGTTTGCCTTTCGAGAGGTTTTTGTCGAAAACTTTCGTCTTGTCGGCAAGAGAGGGCAGCATGTGTCGTGCACTTTCTCGGCAGAGGGGGGCGTTGCGCGCGCGCGCGTGATTGCCTTCGGCGCTTTGGAGCGCGGGCTTGCCCAAGCCTTGCGCGAGGCTTCGGAGACACGCTCGCCCAAATGGGCGGTGGGTTTCGTGCGTCTCGATCCTTACCTGCAAGGCGGCGCGCGGCGTGCGCAGATCGTCCTTCAGGATTTTGCTTGCATGGTCGAAGAATCGGCGTAGAGTTGCGTTCAATATCTGTCCGCCCTTTTGTTTTTTAAGAGACGACGATGCGCTCAAAGTTTTCTCGGCAATGTTCTCGGCGTGGCTTTGCTGTTGTCTTTGCTGTTATTTTGGCTTTTTTGCTTGGCTTCGCCTCGACCGAGGCGGAAGCGGCGTCAGCGAACGATGTTCATGTTTTGCGCTTGCATCATTTTTTGAACGCGCAGTCGACGGTGCAACACGGCTTGCTGGAGCCCTGGGCGAAGCGTTTGGCGACGGCTTCGGACGGAAGACTGAAAGTTGAGATTTTTCCTTCGATGACCTTGGGCGGCAAGGCGCCGCAGTTGTACGATCAGGCGCGGGACGGATTCGTCGATATCGTTTGGACTCTGCCGGGCTATACGCGCGGTCGTTTTCCGATCATCGAGGTTTTCGAGCTACCCTTCATGGTGGCGACTGCCGATGCGACCTCGCGTGCGTTGCAGGAGTTTTCCGAGCAGCATTTGCGCAAGGAATTTTCGGAGGTGCATCCTTTGTTGTTTCATGTTCATGCGCGGGGATCGTTCCATTCTCGCAACAAGGCGATCAGGAAGATCGAAGATTTGCGCGGGATGAAGGTGAGAGGACCGTCGCGGATCGTCACGGATATGCTTTCTGCATTGGGGGCGGTGCCTGTGGGGATGCCGGTGCCGCAGGTTCCGCAGTCTTTGTCGCGCGGTGTTATCGATGCGGCGATGTTGCCGTGGCAGGTGACGGTGCCGTTGCGTTCGTCGGAGCTGGTGAAGCATCACACGGAGTTCGAGGGCGCGCGCGGCTTGTATACGGCGACCTTTGTTTTGGCGATGAACAAGAAAAGTTATGCGTCGTTGCCTGCCGATTTGCGTGAGGTTTTGGACAGGGAGAGCGGCGCGGCGTTGGCTGCGATTGCGGGACCCTTGTACGACCGCGACGAGGAGCGAGGGCGGCGGATCGCGCACGAGCGTGGCAATTCGTTTGTTCGCGTTCGGGAGGGGGAGGCGCGGAAGTGGCGTAGGGCGACCGAGTCGGTTGTATCGGGATGGGTGAAGAGGATGAAGGGGGAGGGTTATGACGGGGCGTTGTATTTGCGCGAGGCGAGGAAATTAATTAAGAAGTATGAGAAGAAGTGACGAACGGAAGTTATGTTTTGCGTTGTCACAGGTAGCGGTTGGGATGCAAAAAACGGGGCTCTTCTTAATTCATCGTAATAAGTTATACCAAAGCCATGAGTGTACAAGACGAGTAAAAATTTATTTTTTACGATAGTTTTTGTAAAAACTTTATGTGTTAAAGCAATAAAATTATTATTGGCTTGTAAAATAATGTAACCCCTGCGCCAATAAAAAATATAGCAACAAACAAAGTAAACGGCTTGTATATTTTTTTATAGTATGATACCATTAGTTTGTTAGAAAAAAATAAAGCGTATCCGCAGAAAATTGAAATTCCCATGGCTGCACATCCAAAGACGATCAGATAAGGGGTGTATAAATTTGGAGTACTATTTTGCGTTCCCAGTAGGATTGTTGTCATCCAAACTAATATGGCTTTAGGATTTGTTAAATGCAAAGCAAGTCCTTGCAAATAATATTTATTTTCGTGTTTATTTTTTTTGTTTGCATCCACGACAAGCGATTTTTTATTTATTACTTTTATACAATTGTTATAAGCAAACCAGAACATATATACTCCGCCAACAATGGAAAGCAATTGAAAAATCGATGAAAATTTAACTAGAACAGATCCTAACCCAAACGCAGCCAAGGTTCCCCAAAAGATAGAACCCGTTATAACACCAAATGCCAATGTTAATCCTGCTAACCTACCTTTTTCCAAAGAAATTTGCATTATAGCAATAT
>JABACB010000003.1:42568-61863 GCA_014237925.1 Alphaproteobacteria bacterium | reverse complement strand
GGTGAGTGCTGTTGCATTTTTTTCAACCAATTGTCAATTTCCGATTGTTTGTAAAGATATTTTCCCCATTCTTCATTTGATATTGGCAAGGGTTTTTCCGGTAAAATATAATTGGCAAGCAATTTTAAGAATTGTTTCAAGCAATGAACACCCACTTGATATCGTAATGAAGATGCAGTTTCAAGCGGTGATATGGTGAAACGTTCGACATCGATTATTGTGCCTGTATCAACTGATTTATCTAAATGATGGCAAGTTGATCCATAAGTTTTATCACCGTAATAAATGGCATAATGTTGACTTCCTAATCCTCTATATTTTGGGGGTGCTGGATGAAAATTGATTGCTCCTTTTTTCGCCTTTCGGTACAGATATTCAGGAAAAATAAAATCTCCTCTGTAAGAAATAATCCAATCGCCACTCCATTCTTTTATATGATTGGGATATGGATCACCAGTGTCCCAACATAAAACTTCTATATCGGAAAACATCTTATTAGCATATTCAACACCGAGATGACACCAATCCATATCGACTATGGAGAGCAATACACGATTCGTATTTTTAGATAGATAAGGTTTTGGCATAATGGCGATCCAAATAGGACATGACATCCGTTTTGCCCCTCTGTCACCCGTTACAAGAAGAGCTACTCCTACTTTTCCTTTTCCTTCTCCTTCTCCTCTTCCTTCGTTTCCTCTACCTCTTCTTCGGTCTCCGTCGTCTCCTCGTCGTCCTGCGCAACCTTCGGTGCTGCAATCGTCGCGATCGTGAAATCTCGATCCTGAATCGACAGCTTCACTCCCTCAGGCAACACCACCTGACTCGCGTGCAACGAATCGCCAATGTCCGCATCGACAATGTCCAACTCTATCTCATTAGGAATGCTCTGCGCACGACACAGCAACGAAACCTCATGGCGAACGACATTCAAAATTCCGCCGCGCTTCAATCCTTTGCAACTGTCCTGATTCAAAAATTTCACAGGAACATCGACACGCAACTCCGAACGATCCGTCACACGCTGAAAATCGATATGAATCGCCGTATCTCGAACAGGATCAAATTGAACATCGCGCACCAAGACCTGCTCGGCAGAAACCTTGCCGCCGCTTCCGAAAGACAAGGCATAGACCGTAAGGAAAATCCTCCCCGTCGCCAACTGCTTGGCAACCTCACGCTGCGAGATGCGCAACGAACGAACTTCCTTGTCGCCGCCATACAACACCGCAGGAACAAACCCGCTCCGCCGCAACGCGCGCGCAGAGCCCTTGCCGCAAGAAGCTCGTTCCTCTACTGGTAAAGTCTCGGACACAACAGACACCTCATCCTTCGTCGTTCACAGGAACAGTTTGGAGATCGATTTCTCCTCGCCGATGCTGCGAACAGCCTCGGCAAACAACAGCGCAACGCTCGCCACACGAACCTTGCCCCGCGCCTCGTTCTCGATACTATCGGTTATGACAACCTCGTCAAGCGAAGAATCTTCGATGCGCCGCCGCGCCTCGCCCGACAGCACGCCGTGCGAGACGACCGCCGACACCGAGCGCGCCGCGCGCGTCAACAAGGCATCCGTCGCCTGACACAGGGTTCCCGCCGTATCGACGATGTCGTCGACCAACAGACAATCGAAGCCTGCCACCTCTCCGATCACATGCATCACCGAAGGTTGTCCCTTCTCGTCTCGACGCTTGTCGATCACCGCCAAGCCGCAGTTCAAACGTTTTGCCAAAAGCCTCGCACGAACGAGTCCGCCGACATCGGGAGAAACAACTAAGGGATTCAACCCCTGGCGCGTGGCGCGACCTTGAATGTCATGCACGAAAACAGGAGCGGCGAAAAGGTTGTCCGTAGGAATGTCGAAGAAACCCTGGATCTGTGCTGCATGCAAATCCATCGTCAAAACACGAGAAGCCCCTGCCGCCTCGATCAGGTTCGCCGTCAGCTTGGCAGAAATCGGCGTGCGAGGACCCGTCTTGCGATCCTGACGAGCGTAGCCGTAGTAAGGAATCACCGCCGTGACCCGCCGCGCCGAGCTTCGCCGCAAGGTGTCGATGACGATCAACAGCTCCATCAAGGTGTCGTTTGCAGGCGACGAGGTCGGCTGGATAACAAACACATCTTCGCCGCGAAGGTTCTCGCACACCTCGACGAAGATCTCGCCGTCGCCGAAGCGACGAATCTCGCAAGCCACAAGCGGTATACCGAGATGTCGTGCAATGTCGCGCGACAAGGCGGGGTTCGCCGTCCCTCCCAAAATTTTTATCGACATCGATCGGAAAAGCCCCTCTCGCTCATCCTTGTGCGTCCTCGCCTTTGAGCGCACCCTCGCGCTGTGCACGCAAGAACCAGGCTGCGTTGAAGGCAGAAACCAGCGCTCTCAGCGAGGAGACGATCACATTCGTATGCAATCCCACGCCGAAAATTTGTTCGCCGTCTGCGCTCGACAGAGCGATGTAGCTCGCCCCCTGAGCGTCTGCCCCTTGTGTGATCGCATGCTGGTGGTAGTCGACCAAGCGCAAGGACAAGCCCGTTGTTTTCAACAGGGCTTGCATCGCTGCGTCGATGGGACCGTTGCCCACATGTTCCAAGGTTTGTTGCTTGCCCTCGAAGGAGACGGTCAGCGAGACAAGACGTTTCTCTTCGGAAAGATCGCGGCTGCGGTGCGTGATGTAGCGCATGGGATGTTCGTAGTTCATGTACATCTTTTCGAACAAGGAGAACAGACCGTCGGAGGAAACTTCGCCCCCCTCCCTATCGGCGTGCTTTTGCACCTCGTTGCTGAAGGCGATCTGCAAGGGACGCGGCAACTCGAAGCCGTAGTCGTGCTTCATCACATAGGCGATCCCGCCCTTGCCCGATTGGCTGTTGATGCGAATCAACGCCTGATAGCTGCGTCCGATGTCCTGCGGATCGATCGGCAAGTAAGGCACGTCCCACGCCAAGGCGTTGCTGCTGCGCATCGCTTGGAAGCCCTTAGCGATCGCGTCCTGATGCGAGCCCGAAAAGGCGGTGAACACCAAATCGCCCGCATAGGGATGACGCGCGCCTACGGGGAGCTGCGTGCAATACTCGGCGAGACGGCGCAGGCGGTTGATGTCGGAAATCGACAGACGAGGATCGACACCCTGCGTCAGCATGTTGAGCGCGAGCGTGATCACATCCACATTGCCCGTGCGCTCGCCGTTGCCGAAAAGCGTGCCTTCGATTCGCTCCGCCCCCGCCATCAGTCCGAGCTCGCTGGCAGCGACCGCCGTGCCGCGATCGTTGTGCGGGTGCAGACTGACGACGACGCTCTTGCGGCGTGAAAAGTTTCGACAGAAATGCTCGATCATGTCCGCATAGAGGTTCGGGGTCGAAAGCTCCACTGTTGCAGGAAGATTCAAAATCAGCTTCCGCGTAGCATCAGGCTCGAAGATGTCTGCAACCGCCTCGCAGACCTCAAGCGTAAAGTCCTGCTCGGTCGCCGTGTAACTTTCAGGAGAGTATTGGTAGACGATCTCCGTCTCACCTTGCGCCTCGGCAAGGCGACGAATATGCTCCGCGCCCTTGCGCGCGATGTCCTTGACGCCCGCTCGGTCTTTTTGGAAGACAACGCGACGCTGCGTCTCGGAAGTCGAATTGTAGAAGTGCACGATGGCTTTGCGTGCGCCGCGAAGAGACTCGAAGCTGCGTTCGATCAGGGCAGCGCGCGCTTGCGTCAAAATCTGAATCGTCACATCTTCGGCGATCATGTCCTTCTCGATCAGCAGGCGCGTGAAATCGAAATCGGTCTGCGATGCTGCAGGGAAGCCGACTTCGATCTCCTTGAACCCCATCGTCTGCAGCTCGTTGAACAAGCGCGTCTTACGCTCGCTGCCCATCGGCTCGATCAGCGCCTGATTGCCGTCGCGCAGATCGACGCTGCACCACACGGGTGCCTGCGTGATGCGACGCTCGGGCCAGCGACGATCGGGCATAGGGGTTGCGGCGAAAGGACGATACTTTGACGACATCGCTTCCCTTACACCAAGCCCAGCTCGCTGAGCATTTCGTTCAGCTCGCGCTCTTCGTCCAGCTCGCTCGTCGCGTGTTCGTCGTACAGATCCCGCGGTGCGTCCTCTTCGTTCAGGTAGCGCCAGCCCTGGAAGGGACGATGCCTTTGTGCAACGACGGGAACCAGCGTCGGCGACAGCCAAATACGACACATCGCCATGTCCCTCTCGTCTCGGATCGAAGCGAAGTCGGTGATCGTTTGGCGCACCGAAAAGGCGCCGCGGACGATCCAGTACAGCGAGCCTTCGATCTTGATTCTGTTCGCCAGCTTCGGCAAGGCGCGCGTGTCGTGCCACACCTTGTTCTTTCCCATGCCTCGTGCTTCTGCCCAGCGCATGCGCGCCTTCTGCCAGCGCGCCAACTCGAGACGCGAGAAGCACCCCACGCACAGCTTTTTGATATGAACGCGTTCCATGACCGTGCTCGGAATGTAGCGTCTATTTTGTTATCTTGCAACGCGCATTTTCGGCGTTGAAAAATGCGCTCGTTTTTCCTATAGGGTTACCAGAAGCTCTTTGAGGAGATCGTTGTGCAGCCCCCCCCCCTTCCCCTTCCCCTTCCCCTGATCCGCAGGATGCAGCGCGCGAGCGCATGGAGTTCGATGTGCTTGTCGTCGGTGGCGGCCCTTCGGGGCTTTCGACGGCGATTCGCCTGAAGCAACGCGCGCGCGACGCGGGCGAGGAGCTCTCGGTATGCCTGCTGGAGAAGGGAGCGACGATCGGCGCGCACATCCTTTCGGGGGCGGTCTTCGAGCCGCGCGCGCTCGACGAGCTGTTTCCCGCATGGCGAGAAGAGGGCGACTTGCCCTTGATGACACCTGCCAGGCGCGATCGTTTTCGTTTTCTGACGGAGCGTTACGCGCTGCCTCTGCCGACCCCACCGCAGATGCACAACAAGGGCAACTATATCGTCAGCTTGGGCGAGCTCTGTCGGTGGCTTGCTCAAAAAGCCGAGGGCTTGGGGGTCGACATCTTCCCCGGCTTTGCGGCTGTCGCGCCGCACTTCGACGAGGACGGTGCGCTCGACGGCGTCCTGACCGGCGACATGGGAGTAGGCAAGAACCTTGGACGCACTTCCAACTACCAACCCGGCTTGCTGCTGTGCGCTCGCCAGACCGTCTTGGCAGAAGGCTGCAGAGGCTCGCTGGGCAAGGCACTGATCGCGCGCTTCAACCTCGACGCGCATTGCCAGCCGCAGACCTACGCCATCGGGCTCAAAGAGCTGTGGGAAGTTCCCGTGCGGAGCGCACGCGCCACGGGAAATGCAAGCGGCGACATCCTGCACACGATCGGCTGGCCGTTGCGGCGCACGACCTATGGCGGCTCCTTCCTCTACCACCTGAAGGACGATCTCGTCTCGGTGGGCTTCGTCGTCGGGCTCGACTACGACAATCCCTACCTCTCGCCCTACGGCGAGTTCCAACGTTTCAAGCATCATCCTTCGATTGCAAAAATCCTATCAGGAGGGCGTCGAATCGCCTACGGCGCGCGTGCGCTCAACGAGGGCGGGGCGCAGTCTGTGCCGCGCATCCATTTCCCCGGCGGGCTGCTCGTGGGTTGCGAGGCAGGCTTCATGAATGTTCCGAAGCTCAAAGGCAGCCACAACGCCATGAAAAGCGGCATGCTCGCCGCCGACGCCATCTTCGAGGCGCGCAAGGACACGGGCTACAAAGAGATCAAAGCCTACGGCGAATCCTTTCGCAAGAGCTGGATTGCCGAAGAGCTGCATCGCGTGCGCAACATCCGTCCGGCGTTCCGTTTCGGATTGTGGTGGGCGTTGCTCTACGCTGCTTTCGACACCTACATCGTCAGAGGACGCGCGCCGTGGACCTTGCGCCACAGAATCGATCACAAACGCCTGCTCCCTCGCGCGCGTGCCACTCCCATCGCCTATCCGAAGCCCGACGGTGTCCTCAGCTTCGATCTGTTGACGAACCTCTCCTTCTCGGGCGTGTATCACGAGGAGAACCAGCCTGCTCACCTTGTTTTGAAACAGCCCGAGCTTGCGATCAGCCAAGGCGCCGAGCATTACGCCTCCCCTGAGACGCGCTATTGTCCTGCGGGTGTCTACGAGATCGTCGAAGAGGAGAAAGGGTTGCGCTTGCAGATCAACGCGCAAAACTGCCTCCATTGCAAAACTTGCGATATCAAGGATCCGCTGCAGAACATCGACTGGATTCCGCCTGAGGGCGGCGGCGGTCCGAACTACGAAAGGATGTGAGTGCCTTGAACTCGGTTGTCAAAGCGCACGCCTTCGAAGGCGACCCCGCCTTGTCGCGCGTCGCGCGTGCGCATATGGTGGAGAGTCAGTTGCGTCCGAATCGCGTTTCGGACGAACGCATTCTGGCGGCGATGGGCTCTCTGTCGCGCGAGATTTTTCTGCCTGCCGACGTGCAGCACTTGAGCTACAGCGATGCAACGCTGCCTGTTCGCACAGGGCGCTTTTTGCTCTCCCCCCTGCTGACGGCGCGTCTCTTGCAAACAGCCGAGATCGAGAAGGGGGAGACCGTGTTGGTCGTCGCCGCCGGCAGCGCCTATCTCGCCGCTGTGGCGGAGCGGCTGAAGACGACCGTCTTCCTGCTCGATTGCAAGGAGAGATTTCTTGCCGACATCGACTCCGTCCTTCTCGACTTGCGCCTCGACGGCTGCGTGTGCCTCCACGGCTCGCCGCGCGAGGGGTGGAAGCAGGACGCTCCGTATCGCTCGATCGTCATCGACGGCGGCGTCGAGAAGGTGCCTGAACAGCTCTTTCAACAACTCGAGCAAGGAGGAACGCTCACCGCTGTGCGCATGCAAAAAGACGAAACGGGCGAGATCGTGCGCTGGCGCAAGGACGCGCGAGGACAGATTGCGTGCGAGGAGATTTTCGATGCAAGCGCACCCGTGCTTGCAGAATTCGCTCAAGACGAAACCTTCGTCTTGTGATCGAGGACAATGTTGTGCGCTAGGAACAGACTTCAGCTTTAGGTTTTCCGCTTCAGGTTTTCCGTTTTTTCTTGATAGCCCTCAAAGCCTTTTCGATTTCTGCAAACACCTGCTGGACGCTCCTCGTACCCGATATCTCCGTCAGCAGATCTCCCCTCTTGTAGTGAGGCAGGATCGGCGCTGTCTGGATACGAAACACTTCCAGCCTCCGCGTCAGAGTTTTCGCCGTGTCGTCCTCGCGTTGCATCAAGGCTGTGCCGCATTTGTCGCAAACGCCCTTCTTCTTCGGCGGCTGCGTTGTGAGATGATAACCCGCTCGACATTTGGGACAAGAACGACGCCCTTCGATGCGCGCGAGAACAGCCTTCTCGTCGACCGTCAGCAGAATGACGGCATCCAGCTTCTTGTCCTTTTCCGACAGCATTTTTTCGAGCTGCCAGACCTGCGTGTCGGTGCGCGGAAAGCCGTCCAAGATGAAGCCCTTTTCGTAGCAAGGTCTCTGCAGCTCTTCTTCCAACAGCATGACCATCAGGTAGTCCGGGATCAGCCGCCCCTCCGCCATGATGGCACAGAGTCGCTCGATGTGCGCTTTCTCGGGAGTCATTTGTCCGGCAAGACGACGCAACATGTCTCCTGTCGACAGCCAAGTCCAGCCGTGCTTCTTCTGCAAGAGTTCGGCTTGCGTCCCTTTGCCCGCCCCCGGCGCTCCGAGTAGTAGAATATTCATCGTCGCAACTTATGGAATCCTGAGCGTCGCATCAGACTCTCGTAGCGGTAGGACATCAGATGCCCCTGAATCTGCGCGACCGTATCCATCGTGACCGAAACCACGATCAGAAGGCTGGTGCCGCCGAAGTAGAAGGGCACCGCGAAACGAGAGATCAGAATCTCAGGCAACAACGAAACCGCAACAAGGTACAAACCTCCGAACACCGTCAGACGCGTGAGAACGAAGTCCAAGTAGTCTGCCGTGTGCGCCCCAGGGCGGATGCCCTGAATGATGCCGCCCTGCTTGCGAAGGTTCTCCGCCGTGTCCTGCGGATTGAAGACGATCGCCGTGTAGAAGAAGGCGAAGAACAGAATCAACGCGCTGTAGAGAAACAGGAACAAGGGTTGTCCGCGTCCCAGCGTTGCGGCGAGCAACGCCAAGGCACCGCCCTGTTCGTCGCCGAGGTTGAGGTTGGCAAAGGTCAAGGGCATGAGCAGAATCGAGCTTGCAAAGATGGGGGGAATCACGCCTGAAGTGTTGAGCTTCAACGGCAGATGCGTCGATTCGCCGCCCGTCATGCGCACGCCGCGCTGGCGTTTCGGATAATGCACCACCAGTCGCCGCTGCGCCCTTTCGACGAAAACGATCACGACGATGACGGCGACGATCATCACCGCGAGCAGCAAAAGGAAAGCCGTCGACAAGGCACCCGTGCGTCCCAGCTCCAGCGTGCCTGCCAGGGCTATCGGCAAGTTCGCGACGATTCCTGAGAAGATGATGAGCGAGATACCGTTGCCGACCCCTCGTTGCGTGATCTGCTCGCCCAGCCACATCAGAAACATCGTTCCTCCGACGATGCTCACCACCGTAGAGACGCGGAAAAAGACTCCGGGGTCCAGGACGACTCCGCCGCTGCTCTCCAGACCTACGGCGATTCCGTAGCCCTGCAACGCCGCCAGCAACACAGTGCCGTAGCGCGTGTACTGCGTGATCTTGCGCCGCCCCGCCTCGCCCTCTTTCTTCAGCTGTTCCAGCGAAGGAACGGAGGCCGCCAGCAGCTGCATGATGATCGAGGAGGAAATATACGGCAGGATGTTCAGCGCGAACACCGTCATGCGGCTGAGGGCGCCGCCCGAAAACATGTTGAACATTCCCAAAATGCCGCCCTGCTGCTGATCGAACAGCTCCTTCAACGCGACAGGGTCGATCCCAGGCAGAGGAATGTAAGTTCCAATGCGATAAACGATCAGCGCACCCAGCGTAAACCAAAGACGCTTCTTCAGATCCGTCGCCTGTCCGAAGCTTGCAAAGGCACGCTCGGCAAAACGTCGCTGGTCGACAACGCTCGTCATCTCACGAGGAGGACTCTTCGGGTGAGACGGAAATGGAGGGGGAGGGAGCCTGCGAAGACACGCGCGAGAAAGGTCGAGCAGCTTTTTTCTTCTTCTGCCTATCCTGCTTGCTCTGCATGTTTTCTGCACGCTTGGTCTTGCGCCAATGCGTCGCTTCCTGCTCTGGGGGTTGCTGTTCCGAAGATTGTTTTTGGGATTGTTCTTGTGCAGACTTTTTGCAATCGAAGGGTTTCACGCGCACTTCACCGCCTTTCGCTTCCACGCCTGCGCGCGCGGCGGCGGACGCTGCTGCGACTTCCACGACAACCTTCGTCGATAGCTCCCCCTTGGCGAGCAGGCGCACGGGCAGCGCGCGGCGCACGAGTCCTGCTTCGTGCAGCAGGATCGGCGTGATCGGCGCATCGGCGGCGAGCCTTTTGTCATCGAGCGCACGCTGCAAGGTGCCGAGGTTGACGACAGCCCACATTTTACGAAAAGGATTGTTGAAGCCTCGTTTCGGCACGCGACGGTAGATGGGCATTTGCCCGCCCTCGAAGCCCTTGAGCGCGACGCCTGAGCGCGACTTCTGCCCCTTGTGACCGCGTCCGCCCGTCTTGCCCAAGCCCGAGCCGATGCCGCGACCGCGACGTTTGCGGGCATGGCGCGCGCCCTTGTTGTCCGAAAGGTCGTTCAGCTTCACGAGAGTCTATTCCTCCACCTCTACCAAATGGGCCACCTTGGCGATCATACCGCGCACCGAAGGTGTGTCGGGAAGCTCGCGCAGACGATTCATACGCCCCAGACGCAAGGCTAGCAAGGTCGCCTTTTGATCTTTAGGACGGCGAATCGCACTGCGTACGCGTTTCACGCGCACGACAGCTTGAGACTTTCTTGGATCGCTCGTTTGCATCATCAGTCCTTGTTCAACAACTCCTTGTTAATAGCCCCGTTAATAGCCCCGTTAATAGTCCCGTTAATAGTCCCGTTAATAGTCCCGTTAATAGCACATGGTTCAATAGCCCATGGTTCTATCATTCCTGGTTCTATCATTCCTGGTTCTATCATTCCTGGTTCTATCATTCCTGGTTTTCTAGTCCAGAAGTTTCGCTCGTGCCTTCCGCCTCATCGGCAGCGTCAACGCTTGCTTTGCTTTGTATGAGGTTTCGGTCGCGCACGATCTCGGCAACCTTCTTGCCGCGCCGTTGAGCGATCCGCCGCGGCGAGGAGGAGCGCTGCAACCCGTCGAGCGCCGCTTTGATCATGTTGTGCGGGTTCGAAGAGCCGATCGACTTGGCGACGACATCCGAGACGCCCAAAGCCTCGAAGACGGCGCGCACAGGACCGCCGGCGATGATCCCTGTTCCCGGCGGCGCGCTTCGCATCAACACGATGCCGCGTCCGAACTTTCCCAAGATGTCGTGATGCAAAGTGCGTCCCTCGCGCAGAGGAATGCGTAGCAGCTTCTTGCGCGCGTGCGCCGAAGCTTTGCGAATCGCCTCAGGCACCTCGCGCGCCTTGTTCGAGCCAATGCCGACACGACCCTGTCCGTCGCCTACGACGACCAGCGCGGCGAAGCCGAAGCGCCGTCCCCCCTTGACAACCTTGGCAACGCGGTTGATCGAAACGAGCTTTTCGATCAGCTCGTCCTCGTCCCCCTTGCCCTTGTTTTCTTTGTTGTATCTCATCGTCGTTCTCTAGAAGAGAAGTCCCTTCTCGCGCGCGCCTTCCGCCAGCGCACGCACTCTGCCGTGATACTGGTAGCCGCCGCAATCGAAGGCGACGCGCTCGACCTTGATCTTCAAGGCACGTTCGGCAAGAACCTCGCCGACCCGTCGCGCGATGCCGCAGCCGCCGTTCTCCGCCTTTTGTTCGCCCAACGCCTTTTCCAAGCTCGTCGCAGAGACCAGCGTCCCGTGCGTACGGTCGTCGATGATGTGCGCGTAGATCTGACGCTGCGAACGAAACACCGAGAGACGAAACCGTCCCTCCGCGCAAACGGCGCGAAGCCGCCTTCGCTTGCGTTGCTGCCTGCGCACGAAAGCCTGTCTTGTCGACTTCACTTCTTCTTCCCTTCCTTGCGATAGACGAACGCACCGCTGTAGCGCACGCCCTTTCCCTTGTACGGCTCTGTGGGACGCAACGCACGGATGCGCGACGCCACCTCTCCGACGCGTTGTTTGTCGTGTCCTTCGACGATGATCGTGCGCTCGGCACCGAGGGAGATCGACAAGCCCTCAGGAATAGGAAAGAGGATGTCGTGGCTGTAGCCCAGCGAGAGCTTCAAAATTTTTCCTTCCACTTGCGCACGATAGCCGACGCCCTCGAAGGAGAGCTGCTTTTTGAAGCCTTGCGACACTCCGACGACAGCTTGTTCGATGTTCTGTCGAATGGTGCCCCACATCTCGCGGCAACGTTTCGCTTCGCTACTGCCGTGCGTCTTCGGCGCGACGCGGATGCCTTTCTCGTCGAGGCGGGTTTCCAGCAACGGCGAAAGCGCGACCGAAAGGCTGCCGCGTTCGCCGCGCGCGGTCAGCATAGATCCCTGCAACGCCACCTCGACGCCTTGCGGAACGGGAACGATTTTTTTTCCTACGCGCGACATGCCACCTCGTCTGGCTAGAAGATTTGACACAAAACTTCACCGCCGACATTGCTACGCCGTGCTTCCGCATCCGAAAGCAATCCTTGTGCCGTAGACAGAATCGCTATGCCGAGGTTGTTGTAAAAGCGCGGGATCGCGTTCGCTTTGGCATAGATGCGCCGACCAGGTTTCGAGACGCGGCGGATTTCGCTGATCGCAGGAACGCTCTCTGCATACTTCAAGATGATCTCCAAAGTGGGCTTGTCCTTCGGCGTGACCTTCGGCAGGAGGCGATAGCTTTCGATGTAGCCCTCGCGCTTGCACACCTCCAAGAGCGCGCTCTTCAAGCGCGAGGCGGGCGCGCACACCTGTGCCTTGCCCGCGGCTTGCGCGTTGCGGATGCGCGTCAAAAGGTCGCCTATCGGATCGGTCATCGACACGAGAATTCTTCCTACTCTACTATTGTCAGTTTGTTGTTAGTTGCTTGTTACGATCTTGCTGTTCTACCAGCTCGCCTTGGTCACGCCGGGTAGCATGCCCCTTGACGCCAGCTCGCGCAAGATGATCCGCGAGGCTTGAAAGCGACGGTAGTAGGCGCGCACGCGCCCTGTTGCCAAACAGCGGTTGCAATAGCGCGTTTTGCTGGAGTCGCGCGGCAAGGCGGCGAGGCGCACCTGTGCTTCGAACCTTTCGTCGGGAGCAAGGGTTTTGTCGCGGATTTTTGCACGCAGTTTCGCGCGCTTGGCAGCGAAGACGGCGATCTTGCGTTCGACCGCCTTGTTGCGTTCTATCGTTCCTTTGCGTGCCATCGTGAAAAGTCCTCCTATCTCATTCTAGCAAATCTTGCAGCAATCGAAGCACATTTTACGAGCGTTCTGCGACAAAAGGAAAGTTGAAACCCTCCAGCAACGCCAGCGCTTCGGCGGTGGTCGTCGCCGTCGTGCAGACGACGATATCGAGTCCTCGAATTTTGTCGATCTTGTCGTAGTTGATTTCGGGAAAGACGATCTGCTCGTGGATGCCGAGCGCGTAGTTGCCTTGGGAATCGAAGGATTTGCGCGAGAGTCCTCGAAAATCCTTGACGCGCGGCAGTGCGATCGTCGTCAGACGGTCGACGAACTCGTACATGCGAGCGCGGCGCAGGGTGACGCGGCATCCGATTCCCTGTCCTTTGCGCAGCTTGAACCCTGCGATCGCGTTGCGCGCGCGCGTCAGCGCGGGGCGTTGCCCTGCGATCAGGGTCAGGTCTTCGACAGCTTTTTCCAGATTTTTCCTGTCCGCCGCCGCTTCGCCGATGCCCATGTTCAGACACACCTTGAGCAGACGCGGCACTTCCATGATGTTGCGATAGGCGAACTTCTCTCGAAGCTGCGGACGCAGCACCTCGTCGTAGTGGTGGCGCAAGCGCGGCAGAGAAGAGGGGGAGGGGGAGGGGTTGGAACCGGGATTGGAATCGGACATCGTTGCCTCAGCTGCGTTTGGGATCGGCGATCGGTTGCCCCGATCGTTTGGCGTAGCGGACTTTCTTGCCTTCTTCGAAGCGAAAGCCTACGCGCACCGGCTTCCCGTCCTTCGGATCGAGCACCATGAGAATGCCGAGCGGAACGGGCAGCTCTTTTTCGATGATGCCGCCGTCCGTCTCGCGCGTCGCCTTCGTGTGGCGTTTCACGCGATTGACCCCGGAGACGAGCGCGCGTGCGCGTTCGGGGAAGACCTTGAGAACTTCGCCTTCTACCCCCTTGCTGCGTCCTGAGCGTACGAACACTTTGTCGCCTTTGCGAATTTTGGATGCCATGATGAACTCGTCTGTCTCCGAAAAACCTCTAGATGACCTCAGGAGCGAGCGAAACGATCTTCATATAGCGTTTCGCGCGCAACTCGCGCACGACAGGCCCGAAGATGCGCGTTCCGATAGGTTCGCCCGTCTTGTTCACCAAGACCGCAGCGTTGCGGTCGAAGCGAATCGCCGAGCCATCGCGCCGCTGAACAGGATAGGCGGTGCGCACGATCACCGCACGCAGGATGTCGCCCTTCTTCACGCGCGCGCGCGGCAAGGCATCCTTGACGGCGACCACGATCACATCGCCGACGCTCGCCGTGCGACGTTTCGAGCCCCCCAACACCTTGATGCATTGCACCCGTCGTGCGCCTGAGTTGTCCGCGACGCTCAAGTGGCTTTGCATTTGAATCACGAGACATCCCCCTCGTCGAGAACCTCGAACCGCTTGCGCTTCGAGACAGGACGACACTCACGAATCCGCACGACATCGCCCACAGAGACGCGGTTATGCTCGTCGTGCGCCATGAACTTCTTGGAGCGGCGCACAACCTTCTTGTACAGAGGGTTTTTCACGCGACGCTCGACAAGAACCGTCACCGTCTTGTCGTTGGCATTGGCGACAACCTCTCCTTGTAAAATACGTTTCGGCATGTTGTCAGTCCTTTTTTGCCTCGATAGTTGTCTCGCCACTCGTTTCGCCACTCGTTTCGGCATCGCGCTGAGCGAGCAAAGTTTTAATGCGCGCGATCTGCCGTCGTGCAACGCGCACCGCATGCGGAGCCTCCAACTGACCCTGCGCCTGTCGAAAGCGCAGGTTGAAACCCTCGCGTCGCAACGCGATCAGCTGCTCTTTCAGCTCGTCGGCGCTCTTGCGCTTGAGCTCGTCGAACAGCCTGTTCCCGCCCTGCTTGTCTTTTGTCGTCTGCTGCGTTGTTAGTTGTGTTGTTTTTGCCATTGTTTTCACCAGTGTTTTCACCCCTTGCTGCCTTCGAGCGTGAGCCTCGAGACGACCTTTGTGTCGATCGGCAGCTTTGCCGCCGCCAGTTTCAAGGCTTGGTCTGCCAGCGAGTCGGCGACGCCCTCCATTTCGAACAGGATACGCCCCGGCTGAACACGGCACGCCCAAAATTCGGGCGAACCCTTGCCTTTGCCCATGCGCACTTCGATCGGTTTCTTGGAGACGGGAATGTCCGGAAAAATGCGAATCCATATCTTGCCCTGCCTGCGAATGTGGCGCACGATCGCACGCCGCGCCGCCTCGATCTGACGCGAGGTGATGCGCGCGCTCGACAACGCCTTCAAGCCGTGCGAGCCAAAGTTCAGACGACTGCCCCCCTTCGCAACGCCGCGCACTCTGCCCTTATGCACCTTCCGATGTTTCGGTTTCTTGGGGATCAGCATCGCTTCCTCTCCCTTAAGCGAGGTTTTCGTTGCCGCGCGCTTTCGCACGCGCCGTCGGATCGTAACTCATGATCTCGCCCTTGAAAATCCAGACCTTGACCCCGCACACGCCGTAGGTGGTCATCGCGCTCGCCGTGCCGTAGTCGATGTCGGCGCGTAGCGTATGCAACGGAACACGTCCCTCTCGATACCACTCCATGCGCGCGATCTCCGCTCCCCCCAGCCTTCCCGCGCAATTGATGCGAATGCCCAAAGCTCCCATGCGAAGGCTGTTCTGCACCGCGCGCTTCATCGCACGACGAAAGGCGATCCGACGCTCCAACTGTTGAGCGACCGTCTCAGCGACGAGCTTCGCATCCAGCTCGGGTTTGCGAATCTCCTGAATGTTCAGCGAGATTTCCATGCCCGTCGTCTTCCGCAAATCCTCACGCAGCTTTTCGATGTCGGCACCGCGCTTGCCGATGATGACCCCAGGTCGCGCCGAAAAGATCGTCACCGACGGATTCTTCGCAGCCCTCTCGACCAAGATGCGCGAAATCGACGCTCCCTTCAAGGTGGCGTAGAGATGCTTGCGCAGTGCCAAATCCTCGTGCAGCAGCTTTCCGTACTCCTTGCTACCCGCATACCAGCGTGAATCCCAGCTGCGGTTCACACCGACGCGAAAGCCAATCGGGTTCGTCTTCTGTCCCATCGTCTAGCTCTCCTCGCGCTCTTCGACGACGATCGTGATCGCGCTGAAGTCCTTGATAATCGGCGCAGCCCTTCCGCGCGCCCGCGGACGAAATCGACGCATCCGCCGCGCTTTCCCCACCCAAGCCTCTTTCACGACCAGACGATCGATATCCAGCTGCTTGTTGTTCTCCGCGTTGGCGACGACAGAGCGCAAAAGCTTGCTGACCGCGAGCGCGATACGCTTCTTCGAAAAGCGCAGCTCTTGCAAGGCGCGATCGACAGGCTTCAGGCGAATCGTACGCGCGACATCGTTCAGCTTGCGCGCGCTCACGCGTACCATACTCGCCTTGCCTCTGCTCTCGCGCTCGCCGCGCCCGTAGCGCAGAAGTTCACGCGAGGAAGATTGTTCGCTCGTCTTGTCACGCACTTTGTCGCGCGGTTTTTCGCTCGCCTTGTCGCGTGCTTTGTCGCGCACAATTTTGCTCGCGGCGGCGGTCTTCTTCACGGGCTTTGCCGCGGGGGTCGTTTTGTCTGCCATCGTCGTCAGAAGCCCTTTCTCTAGGAACGTTTCGCCTTCTTGTCGCCCGAATGGGCGAAGAAGGTACGGGTGGGAGCGAACTCGCCGAACTTGTGTCCGATCATGTCCTCGGTGACGAAGACAGGCACGAACTTGCGTCCGTTATGCACGGCGAAGTTCAAGCCTACGAACTGCGGCAGGATCGTCGAGCGTCGCGACCATGTTTTGATCGGATCCTTGCGTCCCGATTCGCGCACCTTCTCCGCCTTGGCGAGCAGGTAGCCGTCGACAAAAGGACCTTTCCATACAGAGCGTGCCATTGCAACAATTCTCCTGTTCGCTTAGCGTTTGCTTCCGCGCTTGCGCACGATGAGGCGGTTGGACGCGGATTTCTTGCGCGTCTTCTTGCCTTTCGTGGGCTTCCCCCACGGCGAGACGGGATGTCTTCCGCCAGCCGTCTTTCCCTCGCCGCCGCCGTGCGGGTGGTCGATCGGGTTCATGGCGACGCCGCGCACCGTCGGGCGTACGCCGAGCCACCGCTTTCGTCCCGCCTTGCCGAGCTTCTTGTTCTTGTTGTCGGGGTTGGAGAGCGTTCCGATCGTCGCTTTGCACGCGCCCGGAACCATGCGGATCTCGCCGCTTTTCAAGCGCACTTGAACATAGCCCTTGTCGCGTCCGACGATTTGCGCAAAACCCCCTGCTGCGCGCACCAACTGTCCGCCTCTGCCTTCTTGCAGCTCGATGTTGTGGACCAACGTGCCTACGGGCAACGAAGACAGCGGCGCTGCATTGCCAACTTTCACATCCACCGTCGCGGCGCAGACCACACTGTCGCCCGCAGAAAGCTTTTGCGGCGCAAGAATATACGCATGCTCGCCGTCTTCGTACTTCAGCAGCGCGATGAAACAGCTGCGGTTCGGATCATACTCCAAACGCAACACTTCCGCCGTGACATCGGTCTTTTGGCGTTTGAAGTCGATCATGCGATAGCTTTGCTTGTGTCCGCCGCCGATGTGGCGCGTCGTGATGCGTCCGCGATTGTTGCGACCGCCTGTCTTGCTCTTGCCCTTCGTCAGCGCCTTGAACGGCTTGCCGCGATGCAATCCCTCGCGCACGACCGACACCAACGCGCGGCGACCAGGGGAGGTAGGCTTGGAAGATCTCAACGGCATAGAAACGCTCTTCTTTTTTGTTCTTCGTTGTTCTTAAGTTGTCGCAGAGCCAATATCGATGCTTTCGCCCTTTGCCAGGCGGACAAAGGCTTTCTTCGTCTCGACGCGTCTGCCGAGCTTGGCGCGGAAACGTTTCCGCTTGCCTTGCTGGCGTGAGGTTGTAACGGAGTGGACCTTCACTTTGAAAATCTTTTCGATCGCCGAGCGAATTTCAGGCTTGGTTGCATCAAGGCTCACGCGAAAGGTCACCTCGTTGCGTTCCGCGCCGAAGGTCGCCTTTTCGCTGATGACGGGGCGTCGCAACAGCGCGAGCGCGCGCGACATGGAGACATCCGTCTTTTTGAAAAACTTCCAGCTCACGACGAAACCTCTCTGGCTGTCGTTGTCTCTTGCGTTGTCTCTTGCGTTGTTTTTTGCGTTGTTTCTGTCGTTGTTTTTTGCGTTGTCTCTTTTTCTGTTTCCCCTTCTGTTTTTGCCCCCGTGCCTCGTCTCACGACCTCTGCGAGCGTGCTTTTTCCAAGCAAGAGCGAGTCGTACTTGACGATGTCGTAGACATTCAACCCCTGCTGCGCGATCAGCAAGAGCCTCGGCAGGTTGCGCGCCGCAAGCTGAAAGTTGCGATCAGGCACTTCCCCCAACACGATCATGGCATTGTGCAACGCCTTCCAGTTCTTGCGTTTTTGTTCCAGCAAGGCGGTCTTCGGTGTTTCCAGCGTCTCCTGTTCGAGGACGAAGAGTTTTCCCTCGCGCTGCTTTTCGGAAAGCGCGGAGCAGAGCGCAGCTTGGCGCACCTTCTTCTGCAACGAATGCGCGTGGCTTCGCGGCGTCGGTCCGAAGACGACGCCTCCGCCGCGGAAATGAGACACCTTGCGCGTGCGCCTGCGTGCGCTGCCCGATCCTTTCTGACGCATGATTTTGCGCGTGCTGCCTCGGATCTCGCTTCGATTCTTGACCTTGTGCGTTCCCGCGCGACGTTTGGCAAGCTGCCAATTGACGACGCGCGCGAGCAAATCCTTGCGAAAAGGAGCAGTGAAAACAGCATCGGCAACCTCGACCTCGCCCGTCTTCTTGCCGTCCAACGAATGCACGGGAAGCTTCACGAGGATTCCTCTTCAACCTTGCTTCCGCCTTCGATGCCATCGTTGCTTCCGTTTTTGCTTCCGTTTTTAATTCCTGCGGGTTTCGGCACCTCTGCAGGCAAGGCTTTCTTGCCTGCGTCTCTGAGGGTAACCCATCCGCCTTTCGCACCCGGGATAGCGCCCTTGACGAAGATCAGATCTTTTTCTTCGTCCAACGCGACGATTTGCAAGTTTTCGATCGTGACGCGCTTGGCACCCATATGCCCCGGCATTTTTTTGCCCTTGAACACCTTGCCCGGATACTCTCGGTTTCCCGTCGATCCCATCGATCGGTGCGACACCGAAACGCCGTGTGTCGCACGCAAGCCTTTGAAGCCGTGTCGTTTCATCGCGCCCGCAAACCCCTTGCCGATCGAGAGCGCGGTTGCATCGACGAATTGTCCTTTGGCAAAGTGCAAAACAGAAAACTCCGCGCGAGGCGGAGGCAGGCAGTCTTCGGAGACGGGAAAGGAGACGATCTTGCGCATCGCAGGACACTCCGCTTTGGCAAAAACGCCGCGCACGGGCTTGCTCAAACGCTGTGGTTTTTGCTCCCCTGCGGCGACGCGCACGCGAAACAAGCCGTCGGGTGCAGGGCTTGTCGCCTTGTCGAGGACGCGCGCGCCTTCGAGCCTCAGCATCGAGACGGGAGAATGCCTTCCGTCGTCTTCGAACCACCGCGTCATGCCGACCTTCTGCGTCAAGACACCGCAACGCCGCGACGCCACCTTCGGCGCGGTCAAGCTTGCTTCGGAAAGACTTTCGGACATGCGACTAGATTTTCACCTCGATCTTGACCCCCGCCGCCAAATCCAGCTTCGAGAGCGCCTCGACCGTCTGTGGCGTCGAATCGATGATGTCGATCAAACGCTTGTGCGTGCGCATTTCGAACTGCTCGCGGCTCTTCTTGTCGATGTGCGGCGAGCGCAACACGGTGAAACGTTCGATATGCGTCGGCAGCGGGATAGGACCTCGCACTTGCGCACCCGTCTTGCGCGCGGCCGAGACGATCTCCAAGGTCGACTGGTCGAGCATCTTGTGATCGTACGCCTTCA
>JABACB010000003.1:0-42519 GCA_014237925.1 Alphaproteobacteria bacterium | reverse complement strand
TGTTTTCTCGTGCGTTCGGAGTGCTCGCGCGATGCGAGCCCTACTTGACGACCTTGGTGACGATTCCCGCTCCGACCGTTCTGCCGCCCTCTCGGATGGCGAAGCGCAAGCCCTCCTCCATGGCGATCGGAGCGATGAGTTCTACCTCCATCTTGACATTGTCGCCCGGCATGACCATCTCGGTGCCTTGCGGCAAGGTCACCTGCCCCGTGACATCGGTCGTGCGGAAGTAGAACTGCGGACGGTAGTTGTTGGCGAAAGGCGTGTGTCGTCCGCCTTCGTCCTTCGTCAGAATGTAGGCTTCGCCGCTGAACTGCGTGTGCGGCGTGATCGAGCCAGGCTTTGCCAGGACTTGTCCGCGCACGACGTCTTCGCGGTTGACACCGCGCAAGAGGACGCCGACATTGTCGCCCGCCTCGCCCGAATCGAGCAGCTTGCGGAACATCTCCACGCCTGTGCAAACCGACTTGCGCGTATCCTTGATGCCGACGATCTCGACCTCTTCGTTCACCTTGACGACACCACGCTCGATGCGTCCCGTGACGACCGTGCCGCGTCCTGAGATGGAGAAGACGTCTTCGATGGGCATGAGATAGTCGTGATCCTTCGGGCGGTCGGGCTGTGGCACATGCTCGTCGATCGCTTTGACGAGTTCCAAGATTTTCGTCTTGCCGATCTCGTCGTCGCGTCCCTCCAGGGCTGCGAGCGCCGAGCCGGAGACGATGGGGATCTTGTCGCCGGGGAACTCATATTTTGTCAGCAGCTCGCGGATTTCGATCTCGACCAAATCCAACAGCTCCTTGTCGTCGACTTGATCAACCTTGTTCAAGAAAACGACGACGGCGGGAACGCCCACCTGACGCGCCAACAGGATATGTTCGCGCGTTTGCGGCATCGGACCGTCGGCAGCATTGACGACGAGGACAGCTCCGTCCATTTGCGCCGCTCCCGTGATCATGTTCTTGATGTAGTCCGCATGTCCAGGGCAGTCGACATGCGCGTAGTGGCGCGCCTCGGTTTCGTATTCCACATGCGAGGTGTTGATCGTGATTCCACGCTCCCGCTCTTCGGGTGCTTTGTCGATCGAATCGTAGCTCGCGAAGGTGGCGCCACCCTGCTCGGCGAGAATCTTTGTGATCGCTGCCGTCAGCGTCGTCTTGCCGTGATCGACATGCCCGATCGTACCGATGTTACAATGTGGTTTCGTGCGTTCGAATTTTTCTTTAGCCATGGAAACAGTCTCCTGAGGGGTTGGGGTTGGATAAGGAGGTTAAGCGGATTGGGAACAAATCTCTTGCGCGATGTTCGGAGGAACATGCGCGTAAGAATCGAAGAGCATGCTGTATTGCGCACGCCCTTGGCTCATGCTTCTGAGCGTGTTGACATAGCCGAACATGTTCGCCAGCGGCACGCGCGCGTCGATGACGCGAGCATTGCCGCGTTGTTCCATCGCGCCCACCTGTCCGCGTCTTGAGTTGAGATCGCCGATGATGTCGCCCATATAGTCTTCAGGGGTGACGACCTCCACCTTCATGATGGGCTCCAGCAGCTTCGCTCCCGCCTTCGGCATGGCTTCGCGGAAGGCGGCACGCGCGGCGATCTCGAACGCAAGCACCGAGGAGTCCACCTCGTGATGCGAGCCGTCGAAGAGCGTCGCCTGTACATCGATGACAGGGTAGCCCGCCAGCACGCCGTTGTTCATCGCCTGCGTCAAGCCCTTCGAGACACCGGGGATGTACTCCTTCGGCACGGCGCCGCCGACGATCTTGCTGATGAAAGTAAAACCCGTACCCTTCTCGCCCGGCTCGAAGCGCAGCGCGATGCGCGCGAATTGTCCTGCGCCGCCCGTCTGCTTCTTGTGCGTGTAGTCGATCTCGTGTTTTTGCGTGATCGTCTCGCGGTAGGCGACTTGCGGCGCGCCGACGTCGGCTTCGACCTTGAACTCGCGCTTCATGCGGTCGACGATGATCTCCAAGTGCAGCTCGCCCATGCCCTTGATGATCGTCTGTCCGCTCTCCAAGTCGGAGGAGACGCGAAAGCTCGGGTCCTCGCTTGCCAAACGCCCTAGCGCGGTGCTCATGCGTTCTTGGTCTGCCTTCGTCTTCGGCTCGACGGCGACCTCGATCACGGGATCGGGAAACTCCATGCGCTCCAAAACGAGCGGATGCGCACTATCGCACAGCGTATCGCCTGTGGTCGTGTCCTTCAGTCCGCACAGCGCGACGATGTCGCCGGCGCGTGCCTCCTTGATATCCTCGCGTGAGTTCGAATGCATCAACAGCATGCGCCCGATCCGTTCCTTCTTGTCCTTGACCGTATTCAACAGCTGCATGCCCGATTCGATCTTGCCCGAATAGATGCGCGCAAAGGTGAGCGAGCCCACGAAAGGATCGTTCATAATCTTGAACGCCAGCAACGAGGGCGGAACATCGTCTTTAGGCTCGCGCTTGATCCTTACGCCGTTGCTCTGCTCTCCCTCGACAGGGGGCAAGTCCGAGGGGGCGGGCAGGTAGCTCACGACGGCATCCAACAGCGGCTGGACGCCCTTGTTCTTGAACGCGCTGCCACAAAGGACAGGGACGATCTTACCCGCGAGCGTTCCCTTGCGGATGCAAGTGACCAGCTCTTCCTGCGAGGGTGTCTTGCCGTCCAAGTAGGCTTCCATCGTCTTGTCGTCGTGTTCGACGGCGAGTTCGATCATTGCTTCGCGTGCCTTCGCTACTTTGTCGCGCATGGCATCGGGGATTTCCTCTGTGATCATCTCCGCTCCCAGCGATTCGTCCTTCCAGCGCAAGGCTCGCTCTGCGACGAGGTCGAAGATGCCCTCGAAGGCTTCTTCCTTGCCCCACGGCAGTTGCAGCACTACGGGGGTTGCGCCCAGTCTGTCGCGGATCATATCGACACAGCGATCGAAGTCTGCGCCCATGCGATCCATCTTGTTGACAAACGCCATGCGCGGCACTCGATACTTGTCGGCTTGCCGCCAGACGGTCTCGGATTGCGGCTCCACGCCCGCGACCGCGTCGAAGACGGCTACGGCACCGTCCAAGACGCGCAACGAACGTTCCACCTCGATGGTGAAATCCACATGTCCGGGAGTGTCGATGATGTTGATACGATGCTCTTTCCAAAAGGCGGTCGTCGCCGCCGAGGTGATGGTGATGCCTCGCTCCTGTTCTTGTTCCATCCAGTCCATCACGGCGTTGCCGTCGTGCACCTCGCCGATCTTGTACGAGCGACCCGTGTAGTAGAGGATGCGTTCGGTCGTCGTCGTCTTGCCCGCATCGATGTGCGCCATGATGCCGATGTTGCGGTAACGTTCTATGTCGGTCGTGCGGGACATGGTCGGGTTCTCTGATTCTTTGGGTCTGATAACTGGATAGCTGGGAGCGATTCGCTACCAGCGATAGTGCGCGAAGGCACGGTTGGCTTCCGCCATTTTGTGCGTGTCTTCGCGTTTTTTGACGGCGTTTCCGCTTGCGCTCGCAGCGTCCAGCAGTTCGCCTGTCAAGCGTTGGATCATGGTTTGTTCGGAGCGTTTGCGCGCAGCGGCGATGATCCATCGGAGCGCCAAGGCTTGTGCGCGATCGGGTTTGACTTCGACCGGCACTTGGTATGTTGCCCCTCCGACGCGCCGCGAGCGTACTTCGACCTCGGGGCGCACATTGTCGAGAGCTTCGTTGAAAATATCGACGGGCGGCTGTCCTTTGCGCTGCTCCGCCGCTTCGAAGGCGCGATAGACGATGCGCTCCGCCTTCGACTTCTTGCCGCCCAGCATCATCTGGTTGATGAACTTGCCGACAACGTTGTTGCGATAGCGAGGATCCGCCGTGAGCTCGCGCTTGTCGGGTTTTCTGCGTCTAGCCATCGTTACTTCGCTACTTGAGCTGCTGCTTGAGCTGCTGCTTGAGCCGTCGTTTGTCGAGTCGTCGTTTGCATCGTTTTATTTGGGTTTTTTCATGCCGTATTTGGAACGGCGTTGTTTGCGGTCTTTCACGCCTTGCGTATCGAGCGTTCCGCGAATGATGTGGTAGCGCACGCCGGGAAGGTCTTTGACGCGTCCGCCGCGCAGCATGACGATCGAGTGTTCTTGCAAGTTGTGTCCTTCGCCTGGGATGTATCCTGTCACCTCGTAGCCGTTCGTCAGGCGCACGCGCGCGACCTTGCGCAGTGCCGAGTTGGGTTTTTTCGGCGTCGTTGTGTAGACGCGCGTGCATACGCCGCGCTTTTGCGGACAGCTTTCCAAGGCGGGAACTTTGTTGCGCGCATCTTTGGCGCGACGGGGTTTGCGCACCAGCTGATTAATTGTAGGCATGAGTTAAGGGCTTTGGTTAAGGGCTTTGGTGAAGTTTTTGGGTTAAGGGTTTTGGGTTAAGTTTTTGCGAAAAATTAACAGAGGACAAAAGGAGGTTGACAACAGCGCAAACGACCCAGCTCCTCCTTTCGCACTTTTCAAAAAAGAGCGAAAAAGACGAGGCTCGGTATCCAGCGATGGCGCGGGATTTTTTTCCTGCGCGAGTCGTAGCCGATTCTATCTCTTCGCGTCTGTTTGTCAAGCCTTCGATGCTTTTTTACGATTTTTTCTCTCGCGTGGATGAGGAGGGGGTGTTAGGCTTGGAGGGGAACAAGGAGAGGGGGAGAATTGCCGATCGTTGCAAGCGACCATATGAGCGTCGACAATTGAGTGTCGACATTGAGCGTCGACATTGGAAGGCGACATCGGTGTGAAATGAGGAAGGTTTTGCCATGAAGGCGTTTGTTTTGGATTCTGCGGACAAGAAGAGCGTTTCGACGAGCGTCAAGGATCTGTCGGTGGCGGACCTGCCAGCAGGCGAGTTGCTGGTCGAGGTTGAGGCGAGCGGCTTCAACTACAAGGACGGCATGGCGATACGAGGACTAGGCAATCTTGTGCGCGAGTACCCGCATGTGCCTGGAATCGATGTGGCAGGAAAGGTTTTGGAGAGCGCAAGCGATTCTTTCAAGGTAGGCGACAGCGTGATCGCAACGGGCTTTCGCCTTGGCGAGTGGCACTGGGGGGGATTCGCCGAGCAGGTGCGGCTGCCTGATGCTTCGTTCGCGGTCGCGTTGCCGAACGGCTTTTCTGCGCGCTCGGCGATGGCGTGTGGCACGGCGGCATTTACTGCCATGCTGGCGATGGCGCGATTGCAAGAGATCGGCATCACGAAGGAGAGAGGAAAAATCTTGGTTACAGGGGCTTCGGGAGGGGTAGGCTCGTTTGCGGTGATGTTTTTTGTGCGCGAAGGGTACGAGGTTGTCGCATCGACAGGCGGCGAGCATGAGGAGTATTTGAAAAAACTGGGGGCGAGCGAGGTGATTTCGCGCGACGAGTTCCAAGAGCCACTGGACCCGCGCAAGCCCTTGGAAAAAACGCGCTGGGCAGGGGTTGTCGATTCGGTCGGCGGGGCACCGCTGGCGCGAGTGCTGGCGCAGACGCAGGCGCACGGCGGAGTGGCTTCGATCGGCTTGACGGCGGGGTTCAATCTTTCAGGGACGGTGTTGCCGTTTTTGTTGCGGGGCGTTTCTCTGTTGGGGGTGGATAGCGCGATGTATCCTGCGGAGAAGCGTGCGGCATTGTGGCAGAACATTGCAGCGTTGTTTCGAGACGAGGATTTTGGCGAGATCGCGCATGTGCACGGACTTGCGGAGTTGCCGCAGCTTGCGGACGACATTTTGGCGGGAAAAATTCGCGGGCGTGCTGTGATCGACCCGAAGAGGTGAGAGGCGGAGGACGATGAAGTCTTCTTTCGCGGCGATCGTCTTGATTGGCATGTCGGGTGTCGGCAAGACGACGAACGCGAAAAAATACGGAGAGAAGACGACTTGGAACGAGGCTCGGCGAAAGATGCGCGAAAGCGGGGTTTTTCTTTATATTTCTGCGGACAACGAGATTTTCTTTCGTCTTAAAGACAAAGGAGAATTGTCGAATACAGAGTTAGCTTCTAAGGAGCCTGTCGACCTTTTGGCAGAATATGTCGGCAAATTTGAAGGGGAGCAGACAAGCGAGAAATTCTTTAGGAGGCAGAAACTCTACAGCGACGCGGAGGAGGAAGATTTGAGAGCGCTGCCTCGTCTTTTGCGTAGTGCTTGTGAAGAACACCCTAGGTTTTCTTGCCCGATTCTCTACGACACGACGGGCAGTTTTTGCGAAGTTCTCAAGAGCAAAAAAGATCCTCTCTACCAAGAAATACGCGAGCATGCCTGCATCGTCTATCTTGCCTGTAGCGAGCAGGAGGAAAGGATTCTGTTGCAAAGGCAAATGGAGCGTCCCAAGCCGATGGTCTATGATAGGAGTTGCTTTGACGGCTGGTTGGAAGAGTATCGAGAGCAAGGATCGGTCGAGCAAGGATCGATCGAGCAGAAGGAGGTCGTTCCCGACGACTTTTTGCGCTTCGTCTTTCCCAAAGCCATCGAGTATCGCCGTGCGCGTTACGAAGATCTTGCCGATGTTGTCGTTTCGACCGACGAGCTGGAAGCGCTACCGCAAGGAAACACCTCCTCGACCTTTGTGAAGGCTTTCATCTTGCTCGTCGAAGACAAACTCCACCAGAGCGCGTGATGGAAAACGAACCTCCCCATTTTCCCCCTTACAGAGATGTCACAATGCAGATCGAGCAAATCGAGCAGATCGAATTGCAGATCAAATTGTCTGCTGCGTTCGCGTTCGTGCCTTTTGGGTGGCACACGCTCGCGCAACAGACAATCGCTCCTTTCAAGGCAGAAGGCGCGTGATGAAAACGAGATTTCCCATTTTTTCTCGTCGCAGAGATGTCAGAGTTTCGTCTCGCGTTTCATGGACGCAAAAGACAACGCAGCTCCACAACGCAGCTCCACAATGCAGATCGCATTGTCTGCTGCGTTCGCGTTCGTGCCTTTCGGGTGGCACACGCTCGCGCAACAGACATGCTTTGGTATTGTCATGGAAACTGCCTCCTCTCCCTCTCCCTTCACAGAGATTCCAGAGATTCTCGTCTCGCTCGGTTTTCGCAAAGAATGCCATGACCTCTCAACGCCTCCTCTCCATTCCCCTTCACAGAGATTCCAGAGCTTCTTGTCTCGCTCGGTTTCCGCAAGGGATGTCATGATCCCTCAACGCACACCGCGAGGATAACCCCGCCATATGCCTACCCCCGACCGGCTCAGCAACGCACACCGCGCCTTCCTGAAAGGATGCCGCGCCGCCTCGAACGCCGAACCTGACAACAAAGGCTTCGTGCGCTTCCAAGAACGCCTGACCGCAGAACTGCTCTCCTCCGATCTCTCGCGCATCGATGCCGCCACCTTCGTGCGCGACACCGCGGACTTGTTCCGTCTCGGCTGCTCGCTTGCCAAAACGCCGCGCCAACCGCTCGACAAAACCCGCGCCGCCATCCGCTTTCTCAAAGCCCTCAGCGACAAAAGCTACGAAGGAACGAAAGGCTTCAGCTTTTTGTTGCTCCACGAGAACATGCCCTTCCTTGCAAGCTCGCTTGCAAACCACTTCGCGCGCGAACGACTCTCGGTACAGCGTTTCATCACCGTCGTCGCCTCGCGCGACCTCTTCAAGGGCGTCGTCTCGGATAGCTCCTCGCTGACGCGCGAGCAACGCCACGACGACCTCGCCGCCGTGCTGGTCCAATGCCACGGCGACGACAGCGATTCGAGACAGCAGGAAATTCAAGCCAATGTCGAGCGCGTGTGCGCACGCAACCGCGCCGCCGTCGAGGACTGGCAGCGCATGCGCGAAGCCATCGACCGCCACGCCCAAGAGTTGCAACAGAGCTTCGCAAGCGACCTCGCCTCCGATTCGCGCGCCAATCCCACGCTGGAACGACAGGAAGCCATCGACCTCCTGCAATGGGTGCTGGACGAAAACATGACCTTCCTCGGGCTCGCCCGCGAAGAGAAAGGACGCGCTTCCTCTAAAGAAGGACTCGGCATTCTCGACCAAAGACGCGAGGCGGGATTCTCGCCGTGCGAACTCTTCGTCTCCAAGCAAGTGTTCGACGATTTCCGCGCATCTTCGGAAAGCGTCGTCATGCTGAAAGCCGACCGCCACGCGCTCGTCCACCGCGACGTGCCGATCGACGTACTGCTGAGCAAAGAAATCTCCGACGAAAGCATCGTAGTGCTGGTAGGACTGCTTACCTCGAAAGGCGCCTACGCCTCGCTCGAATCGGTGCCGCTGTTGCGCCGCCAGCTGCGCGCCGTAGGAGCTCGGCTCGGCGTGGTGGCACGTTCGCAAAAAGCTCGCCATGTGCGCAACCTGCTACAGCTGTATCCGCGCTCGCTGTTGTGGCAAGCCCCCCTCGACATCCTCTGCCGTCACATCGAAGACATGCGCGAAGCCCAACAGCGCGGCAATGTCAAACTGCTGCTGCTACGCACTCAAGGAAAACTCTCGGCGGTCGTCTGCATGGCGAAGCAAAACTACGGCGTCGGCATGGAGCGCGTCTTCGCACGCATTCTCGCGCGCAAGCTGCAAGCGCGCGTGATGACCGAAGGAGCGATGATCGGCGAGGACGCGCTCGCGCGCGTCCACTTCCGCATCGCACGCAAGAGCCTTCCCGCAGAGAAAGGAGCCGCCAGCCTGCACGCGATCGAAGCGGCGCTCGGCAACGCGGCGCGCTCGCCAGAAGAGCGCGTCTCCGCCGCGCTGGAAGCAACATTCCCGTCCGACCGCTGTCCCGCATTGCTCGTGCGCTACGCGAAAGCCTTCCCCGCCGCCTACTGGGAGGAAGAGGAAGAAGCGGAAGAAGAGCAGGAACAGAAAACAAAGCAGGAACAGAAAGCAGACGGCGAGACATTCGTCGAAGCGCAACTCGCCCAAGACTTGCAACTCTGCGAAGAATGCTTTGCGCGCGATGATGGCGTCGCGCTTTCCTTTCGCCACCAGAGCGCCCAACAGAGCTGCGAGACTCACGCGCTTTCGCTGTGCGTGCGCGGCGGGCTTACGCTCTCCGACCTCGTGCCGATTTTAGAGTCGCTCGGGTTCAAGACGCTCACCGAAACGCCTTATCACCTCTCGCTTGCAAGCCAAAAAAACGGCGCGGCGAACGGCGCGGCGAACGGCGCGGCGAATTTTGAGGCGGACAGCGCGTCCGATCAGGCGACGCTCTACCGCGTCCAGTTGGAGGCGCGCGCGACGCCCGCGCACGCGCACGACCTTGCGGAACGTTTCATCGCCTGCTTCCAACGCATCCACAAGGGGTTGCTGCCCGCCGATTTGTTCAATCGTCTCATCCTGATCAGCCGCCTCGACTGGCGCGAGGTCGCGTTGTTGCGTGCGCTCACGCGATACCTGCGCCAAGCCGCCGTCCCCTTCTCGCAGCAACTGATCGCAGAAGCGCTTGCTCGCTCGCCTGCGATCGCGGAAAGCCTTGTCTTGCTCTTCAAAGCGCGCTTGGACCCCTCGCACGCCGAAGGATCTCAAGATGTTTCTCAGGATGTTGTGGATCGACACCATGCCAGCATCGAAGAACGACTCGCGACGGTCGCCTCGCGCGAAGACGACCGCATCGTGCGTCTACTACGCCAGACGATCGATGCCATCGCGCGCAGCAACTATTTTCACGACAACGATGCGACAAGCGAGACGCTTCTTTCGTTCAAGCTCTTCTCGGATCGGCTGGACTTTTTGCCGAGCCCGCGTCCTTGGCGCGAGATCTTCGTCTCCGCCGCCGACTTCGAAGCGGTGCATCTGCGCTTCGGTCCGGTTGCTCGCGGCGGCTTGCGGTGGTCGGACAGAATCCACGACTTCCGAACCGAAATCCTAGGACTGGTCAAGGCGCAGCGCGTCAAGAACGCCGTCATCGTTCCCGTCGGCGCGAAAGGAGGCTTCGTTCTCAAATCTCCCGCCCCCGATCCCAAAGTCCGTCAGCAGCAGGGCATCGCTTGCTACAAGAGCTTCATCGCCGCCATGCTGGATATCAGCGACAACTTGCACGACGGCAAAGCCGTGCCGCCCGCACGCACAAGACGCTGGGACGGCGACGACACCTACCTCGTCGTCGCCGCCGACAAGGGCACGGCGACCTTCTCCGACATTGCCAACGACATCGCGGTTGCGAAAGGATACTGGCTGCAAGATGCCTTCGCTTCAGGGGGGTCGCTCGGATACGACCACAAGCAGATGGGCATCACTTCGCGCGGTGCTTGGGAATGCGTCTGCGCCCATTTCCGCGAGGCGCGCATCGACAGGAACAAGCCCTTCGCCGCCGTCGCCGTAGGCGACATGGGCGGCGATGTTTTCGGCAACGGTATGCTCTACTCCGAGCAGATCGCCCTGATCGCAGCGTTCAACCACAAGCACATCTTTCTCGATCCCTCTCCCGATGCGCCCGCCAGTTACAAGGAACGCCGCCGTCTCTTCGCGGATCCCGCCAACGCGGGCTGGGACAACTACAACACCGCTTTGATTTCGCAAGGAGGAGGAATCTTCCTGCGCAGCGCGAAAACGATTCCGCTGTCCAAAGAAGCGCGCACGCGCTTCGACATCGACACCGCAAGCCTTCCTCCCGATGCCTTGATCAAAAAAATTCTGCAAGCGCGCACAGATCTGCTGTGGTTCGGCGGCATCGGCACCTTCGTTAAAGCCGCGCGCGAGAACAACGCCGACATCGGAGACCACGCCAACGATTCGACGCGCGTATCAGGAGCAGACTTGCGCACCAAGGTCATCGGCGAAGGCGCGAACTTGGGAATGACGCAGGCGGGACGAGTCGAGTTCGCTCTCAAGGGAGGGCGATGCAACATGGACGCTATCGACAACTCGGCAGGCGTCGATTGTTCGGACCACGAGGTCAACATCAAGATTCTGCTCGCGCTCGCAGAAAGAGCAGGCAAAATCGACGAACAAAGGCGACAGAAGATCCTCGTCAGCATGACGGACGACATTGCACGCGATGTCTTGTCGAACAACTATCGGCAAAGTCAAGCGCTCTCGTTGATGGAATCGCTGGGGCTACGCAACATCGAACGACAGCGTCTGCTCATCCGCGACCTTGTGCGCGAGGCGGGCTTGGAGCGCAAGCTCGAAGAGCTGCCGAACGAAGAAGAGATCGACCGAAGGCGCGACGAGAAGAAAGCGCTCACTCGCCCCGAGCTCTCGGTGTTGCTGTGCTACACGAAGAACGCGCTCTACGAAAAGGTGCTGCTCTCCGACCTGCCCGACGACCCTCGGCTCTTCCCTCTGCTGCGCGACTACTTCCCGCCCAAGCTGCGCGAAGAGTTTCTCGACGACATTCGCAAGCATCCTCTGCGGCGCGAGATCGTCGCAACGCGTCTGACAAGCCTCACCGTCGATCACTTGGGCGCAAGCTTTCTCGCCGAAGTGCGCCGCGAGACGGGCGCAAGCACCGTCGACATCGCGCGTGCGGCATTTGCCGTCATGCAGCTCTTTTCGCTGCACAGCCTGTGGAGCAGAATCGATGCGCTCGACGACAAGATCGCAGCGCCAAGGGCTACTCGCATGCGCTACGAGACGCAACGCATGCTCTTTCGCTTGAGCGCGTGGTTTTTGCATCGTGCGATCGATCTCTCGTCGCTCGATGCTGTCCAGCAACGGTTTGAAGCGAGCCTCAAAGATTTGGAGCGTCTGCCGCAGCGTCTGCCCTCCTATTTCCAAGACGAGTTCCAAGAGCGTGCCACCATCTTTGCTGTCCACGAAGGCGACGAGGCGACAGACGCGGCAGGCGCACAAGACTTGACTCAAGACTTGACTCAAGACTTGGCACGCGACCTCGCCCTGCTCAAGCTGCGCTCCACCTTTTGCGACATCGCCCTGCTGGCAGAGAAGAGCAACGCCAAAGCTGAGATCGTAGGGCGTTGCTATTACGCGGTCAGCGAAAAGTTCGGCTTCGATCGTCTGCGCACAACCCTCGATCGCATGCAAGGCAGCGCAGACCCATGGCAACAACGCGCGCTCGCCAACGCCATCGACGACCTCTGGGAGATGCAGGGATTCTTCACCGAACAGGCGCTCAACAATCAACATCAAGCGACCAACACAGACAAAAACCTTAGCGAAGTCAGCGTGCAAACCCCGGAAAAACTTGTGGAAAAGTGGTTCGAAGACAACAGCAAAGCCTTCGAGCGACTCATGCCGTTGTTGCAAGAAGTGCGCGGCAGCCTAAGGTTGCCGATGGTCATGGTGTTGATGCGTACTTTCCACCAAATCGCCGCCGCCTTGTCGGTAGCCAAAAGTGCCAAATCCAAATCCAAACCCAATCCCAAAGGTTGACAGGATGACGGACAGGATGACGGACAGGAGGACGGACAGGATGACGGAACAACCCAGCAGACAAGGCCAGCTCGGACAACAAGACGGACAGCCAAGGAATAGGCACAGGTACAGGCGATGACTCTGCTCTGCTTGCTTTCGCCCGCCAAGCGTATGGAGTTTGCTCGCGTGTTGCCCTTCGCTTGTGCCACTAGCCGTCCGAAGTTTGCCGAGGAGGCGGCGCGCATTGCGAAAGCCTTGAGGGGGCTGACGGCAGAGCAGTTGCGGGACTTGATGGGAATCTCCGAGAACTTGGCTGTGCGCACTCACGCGCAGTATCAGGCTTTCTCCGAAACGCGCGACGATTCCAGCAACGCAAACAACGCCAGCAGAGCCGCCCTCTACGCTTTTCATGGCGACACCTACATCGGTCTCAACGCTTACGCTTGGGCTGCGGCGGATGTTGCGCGCGCGCAAGCTCGGTTGCGAATCCTTTCGGGGCTTTACGGTCTGTTGCAGCCGCTCGATGCAATCCAGCCCTATCGTTGCGGGATGGGTTTGCGACTCGGTCTGCTCGCTACCGAAGTGTTCGAAGGCGCTGCAACGCCGGCGCGATGGTGGCGCGGGCGCGTGCGCCAAGCTTTGCAAGAGGATATCGAGCAGACGGGTGCACGATGGATCGTCAACCTCGCCTCCAAAGAATACATCGATGCCGTCGAAGGCGTCTCTGTTCCCCTGCTCGAGGTCGTCTTTACAGAGGAGCGCGGCGGCGTCGAGCGCAGACTAGGCATGGCAGAAAAGCGCATGCGAGGAGCGCTTGCAAAATACATCGTCGAGAACGACATTCGAGAACCTCGACAGCTGGAAGCCTTCGGCGAAAGCAGCGACGCGCACGGATACCGCTTCGCCGCCGCGTCAAACGACAGCATTCGCTTCGTCAAACCCGCAAGCAACACGCAGGCAACACAATAGACAATAGAATAGTGCTTGCCGCAGAAGCGGAGGGTCGTGGCGCAAAGGTGGCAGCGCAAAGGCGGCGGCGCAGAGGAGGTGGCAGGTGTTCTAGAGTTGCTTTCTAGAGTCGCGTGGAGACTTCGACTTCTCGATGCCGTTGGGACGAAAGCGGGACTCCGCGAATGATCAAATAGGATGCCAAGGCATTGGTGATGTGCCAAAGCCAATGCGTTCCGTGCGCGTGTTGTGCACACTGCGGAATGTCGATGCTCTTGAAGAAGAGCGCGGCGATCAAGACGGCACCTGCCAACATGAGCGTTCCGCCGCTTGCCAACTCGCCGCGCACAAGCAAGACGAACGACAACAGCAGGAGCCAAGAGACGAAGCCCGTATGCTCGATGCCGTTGAAGGCGAAGCCGTAGGCACTGCTGATGGGAGTGAGCGCGAAGTTCGTTGCAATGACGAGGAGCGTCATCAAGAAGACTGTCACCGCCGACATTTCCAGCCCGCGTGAGAAGATGGTCCAAGCCGCGAGAACATTGAACAGAAGGATGGGCAAAAGGTCGTAGAGCAGTGATATGCGTGTGCCGTGCATGTGGAAGGTGAAACTCACGACCCCGATGATTAGCGTGCACAGCGCCATGCACAGGCGCAAGCCGTCTCCTTTCGCAACACCGAAGCACAGCCGCAGTCCCAGCAATCCTGCGCAGACGAAGGCGAGTGCGCTGAAAGTGTTGAAAGGCTCCTGCCACTCGCCGAGCGCGATGCGCTCGCAGTACAGACCGAGGTTGGCAGATTCGCCGGGGATGAAGAAATTCAACATTCGAAACACTATCCTCGTTTGTCCTTATAGAAGACCTTCTGAAAGACGACCCTTGACGGACGAGGTTGAACCCCGTCCCTCTTTTCGATGCCAGCCGATCCTAGCGCAAGGACGCTTGTGTTTGCAAGCCATCTTCAAGGTGTTGTCCGCGGCGTTGTCGCCGCGGGCATCTTCGGCAAGAAGACGATCACCAACAACAACGCGATCGCGTTCTGCGCGTGCCACAGGAAATGCGTTCCGTAAGTCCAGTCGGCGCAGAGGGGCAAGTCTTGCGTGCGTAGCGTCAAGGAGGCTGCCAGCACGACGAAGGCTGCTCCCAGACCTGCGGTCGAGCGAAGCAGGTCGGGGGGGAGGGGGGAGCTCGCGCGTTTTTTGGAAGGATGTTTGGAAGGATGTTTGGAAGATTGCCTTTTCGCGCGGAGAAGCATCAGCAGCACGAGCAACCCCAGCGTCAAGATCGGAGAGAGGTGGAAAGCAACGCCCCAAAGAGCGTCGCCTACAAGGGGCAGATAGGAGAACAACGGCGCGAGCGCGAAGATCGCAACGACCCCCAAGAAGGCTTGCAGACCGGAGAGTGCCAACCCCCGTACGAACAGCGCGAAGCTTGCGCGGATCGTAAAGACGAGAATCGCCAGTACATCGAACAGGGCGAAAAGATCCCATCCGCTCGCGTGAAACGCCCACGATGTAAGCCCGATGGCAGAAAGGTCGAGGCACAGCATGAAGCGCGTCCTGTCTGCGCTTGCGCTTGAGGCGGCATTCTTGCTGGCATTTTTGCTGACATTTTCGCGGGCATGCTCGCCACGACAAATCCGAAAGGCTGCAAACGCGGCGAGCAGGAACAACAGGCTGCTCCAAGTGTTCAGCGGCTCCTGCCACCAGCCAGCGGCGCTTCGTTCGCAGTAGAGGTTGAGCAAGGACAGGGAATCCCCCCACAGGTCTCCCCAAGACGCAGGCGGCGGCGCTTCTTCCATGCGCAGGTTCGGCGGGTTGAAATAGGCAAACTTCTCCATAGCGATAGTCGGTCTTGAAGGCGGCGACCTTAACGCCGATGTGTTGGGGCAATGTGTCGTGTCATGTTCTTGTCAACCCTTGCGGATGCGATGGACAATCAGCGTGCAGGGATCCATCGTGCAGGGATCCATCGTGCAGGAATCGCCCTTGCTTTGTTCCAGAAGCTCGTGCTGTTGTTCAGTGCAGAAATGGCGAAAGTCCGTGAGCGAATTTGCATCGTCCGAGAGAACGCGCAGGATACTCCCTGACGCGAGGCTTTGCAACCTTTTGCGTGCCTTCAGGACAGGCAACGGACAGACGAGACCGCGCGCGTCCAAAGTTTCTTCTTCGTGCTTTAGCGTCGCCTGCTCAGGTGTCGCCTGTTCGGGCGTCGCCTGTTCGGGCGTCGCCTGTTCAGGCGTCGCCTGTTCAGGGAGTGCTTGTTCTTGTAGTGTTTGCGTCATGCGTGGGGATGATGGATGATGACTGACGCAAACGCAAACGGAAATGCAAACGGAAACGCAAACGCAAACGGAAGACGAAATCGCTCTCGTCCCCAACAATCTCCGTTTCTAACAATCTCCGTTTCTAACAATTTCCGTCCCTAACAATCTTGTAGATTAGTCAACTCCTCGCCCCTCCTCTTGCAACGCTTGATGCCCCCCCCAATGTCCGTAAAAAACATCTCCTTTCAGGCACCGCCTGTCCCCCCCCTCCTGCCGAGCGTCGCCATGGTCGCCGTTGTCGCTTTGTCGAATGTCTGGGCGCAAGAAACCTATCGCATCAACGACTACCTGCTCTGGGCAAGCTTCACCTACCCCCTCGCCTTCGCCGTCACCGATCTCACAACCCTGTTCTACGGCGCACCCGTCGCACGCAGAGTGGTTGCAAGCGGTTTCGTGGTGGCGGGCTTCTGCTCCTTCTTCCTTGCAACCCCGCGCATCGCCGTTGCGTCTCTCACAGCCTTCGCACTCAGCCACCTGCTCGATATCGCCGTCTTCGTGCGCTTGCGCCGCGCCGCTTGGTGGAAGGCTCCTCTCGTCTCCAGCTGCGTTGCTTCCGTCCTCGACACTTGGCTCTTCTTCGCGCTCGCGTTCGCCGCCAGCGGAATCGCGTGGCACAAGCTCGCGCTCGGCGATTTGTCCGTCAAACTCTGCTTCGCACTCTGCCTCCTCTTGCCTTTTCGCTTGCTGATCAGAGCCAAACAGACCGTGCGCGCCGCCCCTTGATCTCATTCGACGAATTCCTGCTCCCGAAGGCGCGAATCGCAACGCGTCCGATAGAACAACGCGAGCAGGCAAACTTGCTCTCCTGTATCGATCCCTCTTGCTTCGATCCCTCTTGCTTCGATTCCTCTTGCCTCCAAGGCGCACCACAAGGCGCACCACAAGGCGGACCCCAAGGCGCGCCACAAGATTTGCGCGTCAAAGACCTCCCCTCCCTCCTCAAGCGCGGCGATGTCGTCGTTCTCAACGACACGAAAGTCCTGCCTGCTAGGCTGTGTGCCAAACCCGTC
The DNA here is from genome assembly GCA_014237925.1 of Alphaproteobacteria bacterium. GTDB lineage: Bacteria > Pseudomonadota > Alphaproteobacteria > JABAAW01 > JABAAW01 > JABAAW01. Next base: position 26,016 of record JABACB010000003.1, on the reverse strand, counting down.
GATGAGAAGGAAACCGCCGAGATTGAACATACGCTTGAAACTACCTCCGAAGATATTTCCAAAGTTACCTCCGAAGTTACTTTCGAGATTACGTTCGCGGAAAAGATCGAACCAGGGTTGTTTCGTGCTTTCGTCAAAGGCAAAGTCAAAGGCAAAGGCAAAGAACAGACTCGCTTGCAATTCGGAAGGCACGGGCAGCCCTTCTTCGCGCATGTCGACGGACGCGATGCCGACGGGCTTCTACGCCTGAGGTTCGAAGGGCTTTCCGACGAAGAGCTGTACGACCGCTTGGAAGCCGAAGGCGCGATGCCGCTGCCGCCTTACATGAAGCGCAACTCCGATGCGAAGGACAGGCACGACTATCAAACGCTGTTCGCACGCCATCGCGGCGCGTTTGCTGCTCCTACGGCGGGCAGACATCTCACGCCGCGCCTGATCGAAGCGATGCAGCACAAGGGCATCGAAACTCTGTTCGTCACCTTGCATGTTTCTTTCGGAAGCTTTCGCCCTGTGCGCAGCGTCTTGTCGGAAACGCCGCGCATGGCGCGCGAAGCCGTCGTCGTTTCGCCAGAGGTGTTTGCGCGCATCCAAGCCTGCAAGCAGCGCGGCGGACGCGTGCTGGCGGTGGGAACCACCGTGGTGCGCGCGCTGGAAGCGGCGGCGATGAACGGAGGGGCGTTCTGCGGCGAGACCGACTTGTTCATCGGCGAAGGATTCAACTTCCGTTGCTGCGACTTGCTCCTGACAAACTTTCATCAAGCGCACGCAACGCCGTTGCTGCTCACCTGCGCCTTCGCAGGCGAAGAGAGCGTCCAGCGCGCCTACGCACACGCCCGCGCGCATACGCAGTATCGCTTCTTTTCCTACGGCGACGCTTGCCTGTTTGCCCGTAGGAAGTGAGCGAAGGATGCCTCAAGATTTCGCGTTCAAAGTCGATGCTTGCGACGGCTCGGCGCGTGCTTGCACCTACACCACGCCGCACGGATTGATTCGCACGCCGTGCTTCATGCCCGTCGGCACGCAAGGGTGCGTCAAGGGGGTTTTTCCGCAAACATTGGCAGAAAGCGGCGCGTCGGTCGTGCTTGCCAACACCTATCACCTTCTGCTGCGCCCGCGCTTGGAGGTTTTGGAAAAAAGCGGCGGCGTGCGCGCCTTCATGCGCTGGCAGCGCGCGCTTCTTACCGATTCGGGCGGCTTCCAAGCCCTGTCGCTCAAAAACCTCGTCAAGGTGGAGGAGGGGGGCATCGTCTTTCGCTCGCACATCGACGGCACAAAGCTGCACCTGACGCCAGAACTCGCCATGCGCGCGCAACGAGTCTTCGATTCCACCATCGCCATGGCGCTCGACGAATGCGTGCCTTCCACCTCCCCCGTCTCAAGGTTGCGCGCCGCCGTCGATCGCTCGGCGTTGTGGGCAGAGCGATCGATCGCTTGCTGGCGCAAGGAGGAAGAAAAGGTTGCAGAAAACGAGCGCGCGCTCGACGAGCACACGCTCGACAAGCCCACGCTCGACAAGCCCACGCTCGACAAACGCGCGCTTTTCGGCATCGTGCAGGGCGGCTTGGACCTCTCGCTCAGACGCTTGTCGGCAGAGCGCACGCTTGCGCTCGGCTTCGACGGCTACGCGCTCGGCGGCTTCGCCGTAGGCGAACATCCCCAAGAACGCAACGCCCTGCTGGAGCAGGTCGCCCCGCTGCTTCCCCAAGACCAGCCTCGATACTTGATGGGCGTGGGAAAACCGCGCGACCTTGTCGAAGCCGTCGCTTGTGGCATCGATCTCTTCGACTGCGTCTTGCCTACGCGCAGCGGGCGCACAGGACAAGCCTTCTGTTTCCAAGACGACCTCCCCCGCCTTGCCACGCGCAACCTTCGCAACGCGCGCTACAAGGACGACACGCAACCCTTGGAGCGAACCTGTCCCTGTCCCTGTTGTGCGCAAGGCTTCTCGCGCGCTTACTTGCATCATCTTGTCAAGGCGGGCGAAATGCTCGCCTCGATGCTGTTGAGCGCGCACAACCTCTTTTTCTACCAGCGTCTCATGACGCACGCGCGCACAGCCGTGAAAGAGCAGCGATTCGCAGCCTTCCTCAACAGCGTCAGAGAAGAGCATGACGACTGACGAAATCGAAACGCCCACCGAAGAGCAAGCGGCGCTTGCCGCGCACGCGCGTGCGTTGGGGTTTTCTTGTTGCGGCGTGAGCGCGCCTCGACTGGGCGAAGTGGCGCAAACGCGGTTGCGTGCCTTCGTAAAAGAAGGGCAGCACGGCACGATGGCATGGTTTGCGCAGCGTTTGGAAGAGAGGTTGGACCCCAAAAAAATGTGGACGCAGGCGCGCTCGGCGATCGTGCTTGGCATCGATTACACCCCTGAAGGCGACACCCCTGAGGATGACACCCATGATGATGTTCGCAAAGCATGGCAGCGCAAGCTTGCAGACAAGGGGCTTGCGGGCGTCGCGTTTTACGCGCAAGGCGAGGACTATCACGATGTTGTCAAAAAACGCCTGAAGATGTTCGCGCGATGGCTGTGCGCGCACTACGACACGCAAGCGAAAGTGTTCGTCGACACAGCCCCCTTGAGCGAAAAGAGCCTCGCCGCTCAAGCGGGCGTGGGGTGGATTGGCAAGAACACGCAGGTGGTCTCGCGCTCTTACGGTTGCTGGCTGTTGTTGGGGGTGGTGTTGGCATCGCGCGTCTTCCAGCCCACAACATTGTCTCAGACATCGTCTCATGCATCGTCGCGCCCTTCATCGCCCCCTGCCTCGCCCCCTGCCTCGCCCCCCTCATCGCGTCGGCTCGGGCGTTGCGGCAGCTGTCGGCGTTGTTTGGATGTTTGTCCGACGGCGGCGTTTCCGAGACCGTATACTTTGGACGCTCGACGTTGTCTTTCTTACCTTACGATCGAGCATCAGGGGGTGATCCCTCGTGAGTTTCGTGTGGCGATGGGCAATCGCGTGTTCGGCTGCGACGATTGCTTGGCAGTCTGTCCTTGGAACAAGTTTGCTCGCGCTTCCAGAGAGATCGAAAAGGCGGCGAGCGAAGAGGGGGCTTCGATGGCGGATGCCTTGCGTTCTCGACGCGACTTGGACAAGGGCAGAATTGCAGCGTGGCTGCGTTTGGAAGAGGCGGAGTTTCGTCTGTTGTTTAGAAAAACCGCTGTCAAACGCTTGGGTATCGCAAGATTTCGGCGAAATCTGCTGGTGGCTCTAGGCAACAGCGGGGAAAAGGGATTGTCGCCGTTGGCAGAGCGATTCTTGGCAGACGAAGATGCAGTGGTGCGAGCGAGCGCAGTGTGGGCGGTATGGCGATTGGCGGGACAAAAGCGGTTGTGCGAGCTGGCGGCAGATTGCTTGGCGCAAGAAGAGGACGCAGGGGTCAGAGAGGAATGGGACTGGTGTTTGCGAAAGCAACTCGCCTGCGAATGAGAGACGGGCTTTTTATCGACAAAAAGGCATGTCGTGCATCGCGCACCAACAATACTGACGCACACGGCAAGCCGTTCGCTTTCTCCCCTTGACAATTTTTTCTCTCGTTGCTATCCTCTTCCCTATGTCCGTTACAATGACCCGTTCGTCGACCCATCCGCCCAAGAAAGCCGCCAAAGCTACGGCACCGTCCCTCATTAATCATATCATGACGAACAAGGAATACAGAGGCTTCTATTGGTTTGTTGGTATCTCGCTTGTCATCTATTTTGTTTTGTTCGGCTTCGCTGTCTCCCGCCTCATCGGCCTCTTCACGAATCTCTAACCTTGCCCCCCCCAGCGAGCCATGCCCTCCTTCGATACTCTTTCCTACGCCAAAGCGTTGCAACAAGGAGGCGTGCCGACCAAACAAGCCGAAGCCATGGCAACAAGCCTCTTGCGATACTTCAAAAACGAGGTCGCAACAAAATCTGATATCACCCTGATCAGAACCGAACTCAAAGTTATTTATTGGGCACTCGGTATATTAGTGATCGGCAATGTCGCTGGTATTAGTCTCCTCTTCTCCTTTGTTCTCGCCCAACAATCACCCTAACCTTCTCTTTTTCCACCACTCTATCTAGGTTCTCTCTCCATGTCCGATGTCACTCCTGCTGCAAAATCCGCCACAAAATCCGTTTGGAAACGTTTCCTGCCGCTCGCCGTCCTGCTCTCCGTGCTTGCCACCTTCCTCGTCCTGCGTACGACAGGATATCTCGATTTCCTCTCTCTCGATGCCCTCAAAGAGAACCAGACGAAGCTGCACGCCTGGGTCGCAGACAACTTCCTCGTCGTCTACGCCACCTACTTCGCCGTTTATGTGCTAGTCACCGCCTGCTCGTTGCCCTTCGCCCTGCTCATGACCCTCACCGGCGGCTTCCTCTTCGGCACCCTCTTGGGAGGGATCGTCGTCGTCTTCGCAGCGACGATCGGGGCGACCACCGTCTTTCTCGCCACACGCTCCGCCTTCGGAGATTTCTTCCTAGGGCGCGCCGGCAACAAGATCAAAAAGCTGGAAGAAGGCTTCCAAGAAGATGTCGTCAGCTACATGCTGTTCCTGCGCTTCATACCCATCTTTCCGTTCTTTCTCATCAACATCGCCGCCGCCGTCTTTCGCGTGCCCTTGCGCATCTTCTTCCTGACAACCCTGTTCGGCGTCGCTCCCGGCACCTTCATCTACGCGCTTTCCGGCTCCAGCCTGAACGATATCTTCGCCGCCGGCAAAGACTTCTCCCCCGATACCATCCTGACCCCCAAAGTGATCGCTGCGTTGGTCGGGCTCTCGCTGCTCTCGCTGCTGCCGATCCTCTATCGCAAGTTCAAACGCTCCGCCTGACGATTTTCCCGACAAGCTCCCGACAAGAAGCTCTTCGACAATCCCCCTGACGGTCCTTTGGCGCGCTACCTCCTGACGGTCGCCTACGACGGAAGCTCCTTCCTCGGCTGGCAACGACAACCCTCGGATTCCGCTTGTAGCCTTCGCAAAAATATCCGCAAAAACATTTGCAAAAACATTTGTAAGAGCGTTCAAGCGACGCTGGAAGAAGCCGTCCTCCGCTTCTGCCAACAAAAGACAACCCTGCACGCCGCCGGCAGAACCGACCGCGGCGTGCATGCGCTCGCACAACGCGCCCACCTCGATCTCGATCTCTCTCGATACGACACACAACGCGCGCACGAAGAGCTGTTACGCGATGCCGTCAACTTCCACCTCAAACCCCTGCCCGTCGTCGTCTTGAAGGTGCAAGCCGTCTCGCCCGTCTTCCACGCGCGCTTCTCGGCAACAAGCCGCGCATACCTCTATCGGATCGTCGTCAGCCCCGCCCGCCCCGTCTTTCGCGAAGGCCATGTTTGGCACCGCACGGCGAACGCACGCCTGCTACGACGATGGGGCAAAAACTTGGAGGCAGGGCTCGCTCGCCTGCGCAGGAGCGTCCAAGAGCTCTTAGGCGAACACGACTTCTCCCCCTTCCGCTCCTCCGCCTGCCAAGCGCGCTCTGCGGTCAAGCGTATGTACAAGGCGGAAGTGCACCACGACGACGACGAGATTCGTCTCGTCTTTCAAGCCTCGGGTTTTCTCTATCGCCAAGTGCGCCTGATGACGGGAACGTTGCTTGCCGTCGCCGAACAACGTCTTCCTGAGGACAGCGTTCGCCGCTTGCTGAGCGGAAAGAGCCTTCTGCCACCGCCGCCGCGCTTCGCCGCACCCGCGCACGGGCTCTACTTTGCCGGTGCTACCTACGAAGGACTTTGCTCCTCCTCTTCTTTTTCTTCGTCTTCTTCTTTGCTATCGTTCGCCCGTTTTCCCTCGCCGATCGCTCCTTGAGGTTCCAGCCTGGTCGCTCTATACTTTTAGAGTGCCTTGATCGAGACGAACATGATCGTCTCCACATGGGGGTAGTGGTAGCCGTCGTCGTGCGCCTTGCTACCCGTTGTCACTAACCTCGCGGTAGAGTTTGCGTCCGCTTTTGTCGTCGCTCCGTCGCGTATCTTCGTCTCTAGACGCAGTTGGATGATTTTGCCGCGCACGATATTCTGCTTCGGCTCTGTGTCGTGTGCGCTGCCGCCGTCCCACAGGTGGATCTGATCGGTTACCGTCGCGCTCAACGGATTTTTGAAAAAGTCGAAGAGAGCAATGCCCTTGCCCGTCGGTGCCAAAAATTTGTCGTCGGTCTCCAACAACGCGATTGCAAACGAAAGACGCTGCCCTGGCAAAGCGGAAATCACAAAGGATTGCTTTTCGCCCGCGCGTAGCGTCTTCTTCGGAAAGCGCGCTCCGACGGCGATGCCCTCGTGGAAGGTCATGCTCTTCAGGATCTCGTGCGCCTTTCCCTGCTCGATCAAGTGCTCCATGCCGTTGTCGTACAGCCGCTCGCCGTGCTTGAAGAGGGGATTTTCCTGATCGTGCAAAACCCACACGCCCTCTCCGAAAGTCCAGCTGTTGGTGCGATGGTCTGTCTCGTTCCGTATTTGGATCAGAAAAATCTTCCCCTGCGTCTGTGCGGCGGCGGAAAGCCGTAGAGGCAGCGTCGAGACCAACAACAGCGCGACGCAGAGCAGGAGTTTTCCAAGTTCTTGTATGCGTTTGTGCGAAAGTCGATCGCGCGAAAATCGGCATTTCGTGCGCAGGAAGTTTTTGCGAAGGAGGCGACGAGTTTCCATAGGGTTCGACAGGAAATCGTGTTTTTGGGATTGCTGGGAACTAACTGCGAGATTGCAGACAGGATATCCCTTTAAAAGAGAAAAACAAATTATTTTTACTTTTATAAGGCGATTTTTTTTTGTCGACATTTTTTTGCGTCGAGCGTTGCTTTTTTCTTGCGCTCGTTTCGTTTTTGCCTACAATGGCGAATCGGAGGGATTGTCGATACTCTATCGCTGTCCTTTTTGTGAGAGAAGAGACAAGAGCAGCTTGCGAGCAAGCAGGAAGCAGCACTCAGGGAAGGGTTAACCGATCCTGCGGTTGCGTTCTCGCGTTGCGAGTCATTTTTGGTCCTTCTTCTCTGACACCTTTTCGATCTAGCAACGATTTCTCAAGAGGAGAACATCAATGAATCAAGAATCCCTTAACAGGAAAGCCCGAGGGCTCTTCGTCCTTTTTGCCGCTGGCCTTTTTGCCTTCGGTTTGGGCGGTGCACTTTTGCTCTCGCCGTCTGCGCAGGCGCTGGGCGGCGGCGACGGCGGCGAAGGTGATTACGGAAAAACACTGAAAGAAGTCACAGACAAAGGTTATGTGCAGTGCGGCGTCAGCCAAGGACTGCCCGGCTTTTCCAACCCCGACGACGCCGGGAACTGGAGCGGGATCGATGTCGAATTATGCCGTGCTGTCGCGACTGCGATCTTCAACGATCCCGACAAGGTGCAATACTCACCTCTTTCGGCGAAGGTGCGCTTCGAAAGCTTGCGCTCCGGCGAAATCGATCTTCTCGTGCGTAACACGACCTGGACCTTCGATCGTGATGTCGCGCTCGGACTGGAGTTCGTCGGCGTGAACTACTACGACGGTCAAGGCTTCATGGTGCGTAAAAACCTCGGTGTGAACAGCTCGCAAGAGCTGAACAATGTCAGCGTGTGCACAAACACAGGTACGACGACCGAACTGAACGCCGCCGACTTCTTCCGTGCGAACAAGCTCAAGTACAAGATCGTCGCCTTCGAAAAATCCGACGAAGTGGTGGCAGCTTACGACGCAGGGCGTTGCGATGTCTATACGACCGACCGCTCGGGCTTGGCTGCGCAACGCACCAAGCTGTCGAATCCGCGCGAACACAAGGTCCTTCCCGAGATCATTTCGAAAGAACCCTTGGGTCCCGTCGTGCGACAAGGCGACGAGCAGTGGGCGGATCTCGTGCGCTGGGTGCTCAATGCCACCATCATCGCCGAAGAGCTGGGGCTGACTTCTGCGAACATCGCTTCGCACAAGAACAGCGACAATCCGAAGATCCGTCGCTTCGTCGGAAGCGAAGGTGAGTTTGCTACCGCGCTCGGTCTCGAAGACAACGCGTGGGCCTACAACATCATAGCCAAAGTCGGAAACTACGGTGAAATCTACGACCGCACCGTCGGACCGAAGACGCCGCTTGGCTTGTCTCGTGGCGACAACGCGTTGTGGACAGACGGTGGAATCCTCTACGCTCCGCCTCTGCGATAGCTGACAACGACACCCTAACAAGCAGGTGCGCAAGGCGGTTCAGAGAAAGGATCGTCCTTGTGTGAACAAACAAGGGAGGGAGAAGGACGGCAACGCCCTTCTCCCTCCCTCCTGCCTTTTCTCTCTTATAGGACGAAGCAATAGCAATGTCTGAGGCAGTTGATCATCCGTACAGAGAACGGCGCGGTGTGTTGCGTGGCCTGTGGGCTTCGCGTAAAGGGCGCGGCTTGATCTATCAAGTGCTCTTGTTTTCCGTCCTATTGTTGCTGATTCTCATTCTTGTCAGCAACGCCTTCTATAACATGGAGCAGCGCGGCTTGAAGGCGGGCTTCGGCTTCCTGAACCGTACGGCGGGCTTCGGGATCGTACAGTCGCTGGTGAGCTACGAAGAAACCTCTACTTACGGAAGAGCTTTCGTGGTGGCTTTGCTCAACACCATCCTTGTTGCTAGCATCGGCGTTGTGCTGGCTACGATGCTGGGCTTCGTGATCGGTGTCATGCGGCTTTCTCCGAATTGGATGATCGCACGCATTGCTACGATCTATGTGGAAACCTTTCGCAATATCCCTCTGTTGTTGCAGATTCTGTTTTGGTATGTGGCGATTCTGAAACCTCTTCCTGCGCCGATCGATCTTTTTCAACAAGGCGAAAGCTTTTTTCTCTCGTTCAACAATCGAGGATTGGTTTTTGCAACGCCTCTGCCGCAGGCGGGCTTCTCGCTGGTCCTGTGGGCTTTGTCGCTGGCGGTTCTCGCTTCGATCGCTTGGAGCTGGTATGCGCGCCGAAGGCAGCTGCAGAAGGGCGACCAGTTGCCTGTCCTTTGGCCTTGCCTTGCGGGAATCGTCGGTTTGCCTTTCGCTGTCTTTCTTCTGCTCGGCTTGCCGTTGGACTTCGTGCCGCCGGTGATGGCGCGCTTCACTTACGAGGGCGGCTCGACGGTTGTCATCGAGTTTTTCGCTCTGTTGTGGGCGCTGGTCATCTACACGGCAGCCTTCATCGCCGATATCGTGCGTGCAGGCATTCAGGGCATTCCTTACGGACAAAGCGAGGCAGCTTATTCGTTGGGGTTGAAACGAACGCAGACGCTGAAGCTGGTGACGATTCCGCAGGCTTTGCGCATCATCATTCCGCCCTTGACGAGCCAATATCTGAATTTAACGAAAAACTCGAGCTTGGCAGCAGCGATCGCCTATCCCGATCTGGTGTCGGTTTTTGCCGGGACGGCGCTTAGCCAGACGGGGAGGGCGATCGAGATTATGTTCATGACGCTCTCGGTCTATCTGAGCTTGAGCTTGCTCACTTCGCTTGCGATGAACATCTATCAGCGCCGCACGCAGCTGGTCGAGCGTTGAGGCGGAAAAAGGGCTGTTAGGATGGTAGGACTAGGACAAGTTTTTCTCTTGTGGCTGCGCGAGAATCTGTTTTTCTCGTGGCGCAACGGTGTTCTCAGCGTTGTCGTCGGCGGCTTTTTGCTGTGGATCATCTTTTTGCTCGGCGACTGGTTTTTTCTCAGCGCGACTTGGAGCGGCGGCATCGAGGATTGTCGTATGCGTCAGGACGGAGCGTGCTGGCCCTTCGTGCGCGTACGTTTCAGCCAGTTCGTCTACGGGTTCTATCCCAGTGTCGAGCGGTGGCGCGTGAATGTCGTGATGTTCGTATTCTTTACAGGGATCGCGCTGTTAGTTTGGGAGCGCACGCCGTGGCGCGGCAAGATCGTTTTGTTCATGTTGTGCGTCTTTCCTTTGGCGTCGTGGTTTTTGATGCGTGGCGGGTTTTTCGGGCTTGCCGATGTGTCGACGGGACGCTGGGGCGGCTTCATGCTGACGCTTGTTTTGGCGAGCGTCGGGATCGTCACCTCGCTTCCCTTCGGTATCCTGCTCGCGCTGGGGCGGCGTGCGGAGTCTCTTCCTTTTGTGAAGGCTTTTTGCGTCGTGTTCATCGAGTTTTGGCGCGGCGTGCCTGTGATCACGGTTCTGTTTGCGACCGCTTTCATGCTGCCCTTGTTCATGCCCGCGTCGGTCAACTTCGATCAGCTTTTGCGCGCGATGGTAGGCTTCATCCTTTTTTCCTCCGCTTACATGGCGGAGGTGGTGCGCGGCGGCTTGGAGGGCTTGCAACGCGGGCAATACGAGGCTTCCGACGCCTTGGGCATGACCTATTGGCAGAGCAGAATCAGGGTCATCTTGCCGCAGGCGCTGAAGATTATGATCCCCGGCATCTTGCTTACGTTCATCGGCTTGTTCAAGGATACGACGCTCGTTTTGATCATCGGCTTGCTCGACTTCCTGGGCATGATTCAGGCGGGCATCTCCGATCCGCGCTGGGGAGCGCCGAACGTGCCTTTCACGGGCTACGCTTTCGCGGCGGTCGTCTATTTCTGTTTCTGCTACAGCATGTCGCTCTATGCGCGCCACATCGAGAAGAAGTTCAGCGCGGGCAGAGACCGACGACATTGAGAATACGGGGGAGCAAACAAAAGGGGGGTAGACCAACAACACAAGTTCATCGAGGAGATTGAGGATGGTAACAGGCAAAGGAGAGAAGATCATCGAGATCAACAACTTACAGAAGTCGTTCGGCACTTTCGTAGCCTTGCGGGGTGTTTCGCTGAATGTGAGGAAGGGCGAGCGGATCGTGATCTGCGGACCTTCGGGGTCGGGAAAATCGACCTTGATTCGTTGCATCAATCGTCTGGAGGTGCCCGATTCCGGGAGCATTGTCGTCGACGGGGTTGCGCTCTCCGACGATGTGAAGGCGATCGAGGGAATTCGCAGGCAAGTCGGAATGGTGTTCCAGCAGTTCAACCTTTTCCCTCATCTGACCGTGTTGGAAAATTGCACGCTCGCTCAAATCTGGGTTGCCAAACGCTCGCAGAAGGCGGCGGAAGAGACGGCGCAGCACTACTTGGAGCGCGTGCATATTCCCGAACAGATGCATAAGTACCCCGGACAGCTTTCGGGCGGACAGCAGCAGAGGGTTGCCATCGCGCGTGCGCTGTGTATGGAGCCGAAGGTGATGCTTTACGACGAGCCAACCTCGGCGCTGGACCCTGAAATGATCGCCGAGGTGTTGGATGTGATGGTCGAATTCGCCGAATCGGGAATGACGACGGTGTGCGTCACGCACGAGATGGGCTTTGCGCGCAAGGTCGCCGATTGCATGATCTTTATGGATGAAGGGAAGATCGTCGAGGCGAGCGATCCGAACACTTTCTTCACCAAGCCGAAGAGCGAACGCACCAAGCTGTTTCTGAACCAAATTTTAGAACACTGATTTTAGAGCAGAGCATTAGGAGGCTCAGGCTCGGCGTGCCGAAAGGCGCGTGTGAAGAGTTAAAGAAAAGAAGGGCGCGGAAGGGCGGAAGGGCGGAAGGGCGGAAGGGTGCGGAAGGGCGGAAGGGCGCACAACAAGGACAGAAGAAGAGGGGATATTCGGCTTGCTTCGTTGAGAGACATGATAAAAGAGACAAGGGAGCGAGGCTTGCGCCTCGCTCCCTTGTCTCTGTGTGTGCCTTGTATTGTGTCAGCCGAGAGTAGCCCGCGCGCGCGCCGCTAAGAGGGAAGAAGTCCCTCTATTTGCGGGTTATAGTTTTCGAGTTTTGTAGCGTCTTCGCCGTTGAGCGAGATGCTGTAAGTCGGCAAGACATGATCTTGGCGAGTCGGAAAATACTCGTCGAAGACGATGCGGAAGACTTCGTCGATCCCATCTCCGTCGCTGTCGAAGGTCGCTGTTATCATCAAGTCATCCAAATCGTTAGGCGGGCTGTCGTAAGGACTATCGCTAAGAGAGCCAGCGACTTGGTCGTCAAACCCCCAACTTAACTCCCGAATGTCGCTATTGCCTTCCTGGAAGGTGAAGGTTGAATCGCTGTTTGCGTTCCCCGCAACGTACAGCCCCTTGGCGAAAGTTAGGACAAGGTCGTCGATATTGTCTTCCAGTCGAAAGTTAAGCGTGTCGTATGTCGCCCCTCCCCCTGTCCCGAATCCTACGAATACCTTGCCATCTAGAGTAGCGAGGTTGATGTTGAAGTTGTCGTCTCCCCCTCGCGTCTCACCACTACCACTGCCGGTGTCGCCATTGCTAGTGCCAGTGTCGGTGTTGGTGTCACCACTAATGTCAGTATTGCTTGCTATCAAGCTCTTGTCGTCCGTTTGATCCTTTCCTAAGGTTTCTCGCAACACCTCGGCTCGTTGCAATTCGATCGAGACGATTTGCTCGATGAGCTCTTCGTCTACCGAGATCCTTTCCAAGGAATTTCTTGCGTTGCTCTCGACCAAGGTTATAAGCTCTGTTTGCGTTTGCAGATATTCCTGCGCGTTTCGTTCTGCTTGCGCTTGGCTGTAGGAGATATCGGGCAAAGGGGTTTCTGGCTCGCCTACGACCGCGTTGCTTTGCGTAGCGCCTGATCCCGTGTCTTGTTGCGTTGCGGGCTGTTGTTGCAAGAAATTTGATACCTCGCCCGCGTCTTCGAAGACATCGTAGGAGCGTGCGGCTCGTTCGGCGGAGATGGTCGATTCCTTGACCGACTCGCCGCCGTTTTTGATGTTCAAAGTTTCGAAACCTTGGCTGATCTCGTGTTCTTCGCCTTGTGGCGTTCTGTAGAGGATGCGTCCTTCCAAGAGCGTAATGCTGGCTGCGGCGTTTTCTGCGTCCACTTCGCCTACGATCTTTGTTCCGCGAATGCCGATCTCTCCTACGGGCGTGCGCAGGTGCACATTGGCGGGGTCGTTCTTGGCAACTAGGCCGCTGACATAGGAGAAGGCGCCGCTCAAGATGGAGAGGACCTGCAAGCCTTGCGAGGTGGAAGATTCGAAAGAGAATTGGTCGAGCGCGATTCGCGCCTCGCCGCCGATATTGAACCGCGTCCCGTCGGCAAAGATCATGTTGGCAGAAGAATCGGGAGCCGTGGAGATTTGATCGCCCTGAAAGAGCTGGTCGCCTTCTTGTAGCGTGACCGCTTCGCCCTTGCGAATCGCCAGCACCGTGCCTTTCAAGTTCTCGACGACGGCGACCGCGTCGCTGTCCAAGGGCTTGTCGCCGCCCAAAAGCTTGTTGAGCAAAGAAGACGCGTAGGAATCCTGTTCCAAGCCGGGCTGCAAGAAGGAGGCGATCATCTCAGGGGTGAGAACCGCGCCGTCCGCCGTCGTCAAGACGGGGGGATTCGGCGTGGCGAAGTAGTTCTTCACAACAACAGTCTCTCCGTCCAGCGTCAGGACAAGGTCGTTGCCATCGCGGCTGAAGGCCGCAGCGGCGGCGAAAGACAGTGAGGGCAGCAAAGAAGAAAAGTCCTCCGAAGACAACAGACGCGCTTCAAGATTCAGGTAGCCATCCGCGCTTCCAGCATTTTGCTCAAGGGCGGCGGTTTCAAGGTGGGCACCAAGGGTTTGGTTTTGGGTTTGGTTTTCGCCAAGATTTTTATTAAGCGTTTCTTTGGACATGATCGTCTCCTCTTGGTTGCCGTATCGCCTCATCCATTTTGGACAAGGCTTCATGAAAAATCTCCCAGAGCCCCCTACCCCCTGCGTGAGCCCTATGTAGATTAATCCCCCCCATAAGAAGCGCCCCCTTGTGTAAGTTCTTTACCACTAAACCTGCCCGCGTATTGTGGCGGGGGGGGAGGGGGGAGTCAAATCACGATTGCGTGAACTCGTTCACATTTTTGTGAAGAACAAGAAAAAGTTTTTATCTTTTTTTACGCTCTGACGAGGCTTTCTTCTTCTGCAAGCCGAACGCGTGCGTCTTCCCTCGCGCGCAACAGGAGCGTGTTGCCGTCGTGTTCGATGAACACCTCTGCGGCGCGCGTGCGCGCGTTGTAATCGCTCGCCATCACCGCGCCGTAAGCTCCTGCCGAGCATAGGGCGAGCAGATCGCCTATTGCCGCTTGTTCCAGTCCCTCGTGCGTTCCGAAGGTATCGCTGCTTTCGCAGACGGGGCCTACGACCCAAGTTTTTGTTTTCTGCGTGTGCTTTGCGAGGGTGTTTTTGCAAACAACGGGCAGCAGGCGGTGGTGCGCGTCGTAGAGCGCGCATCGGAGGAAATTGTTCATGCCTGCGTCGACGACAAGGCAAGTTCTGTCTTCGATGCGTTTTCTGTCAAGAACGCGCGTCAGCAGCAGTCCCGCCGCCGCTGCGATCGCGCGCCCCGGTTCAACGAGGATGCGCGTCTTTTCGTCGAGGACGGGGGCGAGCCACTTTTGGGCAGCGCGCGCGTAGAGAAGGGGGGAGAGAGCGGGCTCGCCGCGTTCGTCGATGCCGATGCCGCCGCCCAGATCGAGACGTCGTACGGGCAGAGAAAGGGTTTGCATCTTCTGCGCCCATTCGACAACGAAACGAAAAGCTTGCTCGAAAAGGGCAAGATCGCAGATCTGAGAGCCGCAATGGACAGCCACGCCGTCGAAGGTGATCCCGTGCCAAGGCTGCCGCCACAATGCGAGCGCGCGTTCGGGGGCGATGCCGAACTTGTCCGTTTTGCGTCCCGTAGAAATTTTGTCGTGTCCGCCCGCCGCAATGTCGGGCGTAAGACGCAAAGAGACCGAGGCGTGCGTGCCTTGCTGTTCGGCAACCTTGCTCAAACGCAGCAGCTCCGATTCCGATTCAACATTGATGTGCCGCACCCCCTTCGACAACGCGGAGCGAAGTTCCAAGTCGCTTTTGCCGACCCCCGAAAAGACAACGCGCTCAGGATCCACGCCGCTCGCAAGCGCACGCAGCATCTCGCCTTCGGAGACAATATCGAAGCCGCAGCCCGCCCTTGCTAGCGTTTGCAGCACGCGCAGGCGATCGTTCGCCTTCGTCGCGTAAGCCACCAGCGCTCTTTCGCCGAAACAGCGCTGCATGCCCTCGCGCCAAGCGCACGCCTGCTGCTCCAAGACTTCCTCGGCATAGACATAAAGCGGCGTGCCGAAATCTGCGGCAAGACTCGTCAGATCCTGCTCGACAAAGCGCAACTTGCCGTCGTAGCGGTCCAATCCGACAGGAAGAGAGATTGACACAAGGCTCGGTATCAAGCGGATACGGGCGAGGTCAGCGCGGAGGATAGCGCGGCTTCTCGATATTCTCGACAGGCTGCGGCGGCTTGCGTACGCCGCAACCTGAAAGCGCAGTGCTAAAGAGTAGCGACGCGCACAGCGTCAAAGCCAGCGCGAAGAGACGAGGCGCGAAGAGACGAGGCGCGAAAAGACGAGGCGCGAAAAGACGAGAGCTGGCAAGCCTGTCGAGCGTGTTCGCGCCGCTCATTCTTTCGAGGGGAGTGCGTTTTTTTTCAAACGCGCGACCTGCTCGCGCACGCGCTCAGGCGCGCTCGCTCCGAAGGCGTTGCGCCTGTGGAGCGCATGCTCGAGGGTTAGGCTGTCCAAAAGCTTTTGCGAGAGGGGAGGGAAGATTTTTTGTGCCTCTTCGAGCGGTATCTCTCGAAGCGTTGTGCATCCGCAAGATTCGGCTTTGCGGACGATTTCTCCTGCGACGGCGTGCGCGCTTCGAAAGGGCATGCCGTGTTCGAAGACGAGCCGGTCTGCCAAGTCGGTCGCCTCAGGGAAGCCTTGGGCTGCCACTTCGTGCATGCGGTCGCGGTCGGGCTGCAAGCCCGCGACGGTTGCCGCGAGTGCGTGTAAGGCGAGTCGCGCCTGATCGAAGGAATCGAAGAGCGCCGCTTTGTCTTCTTGCAAGTCCTTGGCATAAGCGAGGGGTAGCGCCTTGACGACGCCCAATAGCGTGACGAGGTTGCCGCAGAGTCGCGCCGCCTTCGCGCGTGCCAGCTCTGCGCCGTCGGGGTTCTGCTTTTGCGGCATGAGCGAAGAGCCCGTGCTGGTATCGAAGCTCAAGCGCACGAAGGCGAAGGGCGTGGACGCCCACAAGACGATGTCTTCTGCCAAGCGCGAGAGGTGGGTTGCAAGGATCGCGGTGGCGGCGAGGAACTCGAGGACGAAATCTCTTGCCGAGACGGCGTCCAACGAGTTCTCCATCGCGTGTCGCAAGCCCAAGGATCGAGCGAGCCTGTGACGGTCGATCGGCAAAGCGCTGCCTGCAAGCGCGCCTGCCCCCAGCGGCGACTCGGCACTGCGCACGCGCGCATCGCTCAGTCGCGCACGGTCGCGCGCGAGCATCGCGTGATAGGCGAGGCAATGATGGGCAAAGGTGATCGGTTGCGCGCTTTGCAGGTGCGTGAAGCCGGGCATGATCCAGTCGATCGTCTTGTCCGCTTGCGCCACAAGCGCTTGTTGCAAAGCTGCGATGTCCTTGTCGAGCGTATCAGCAGCACTCTGCTGCCACAAGCGCAGATCGGTCGCCACTTGGTCGTTGCGGCTGCGTCCGATATGCAGGCGTTCGCCGTCCTCGCCGATGAGCGCGCACAAACGCGCCTCGATGTTCATGTGGATGTCTTCCAGCGCCGCGTCGAAGGGAAAGACGCCGTCTTCGATCTCCTCGCCTATTTGGTTCAGTCCCTTCTCGATGTTGCGCGCTTGCCCTTCGCTCAGCACCTTGCTGTGCGCAAGCTCGCGTGCGTAGGCGAGCGAGCCTTGAAGGTCTTCGCGCCACAACCTTTTGTCGATGGAGAGGGATTCGTTGATGGCGCGCGTCGGCGCATCGGGCGCGTGTTCGAAGCGTCCGCCCCAAATTCGATGAGCCTGTGAGGCTTTCGTCTTACGCATCGCAGCATCGCCCTTCACGAAAGGCTAGAAGGAAGAAGTCAGAGGAATTGTGCGCGCACACCTTCCAAATCGAGGGCTGCGGTGGGGGGGACACCTTGCTGGCGGACATAGACGCGAAGATCGATCCCGTTCCTGGCAAGATCAGGGGCGAAGAAGCGGAAGCGCACGCTATTGTCGTTGTCGAGAAGGTCGCCCAACTTTTGGCGCAGGTCTTCGTAATCCAATGTCAGCTCGCGGTCGTTGCCGTAGTTCTTGTTGTAGCCTTGCTGGGTCGCTTCGATCACCAGATCGCGGTTCTGCAACGCTTCCAAAATGTTGGTGGCGGCAGAGTGAAAGACAGTCCCTTCGAAGACGAGCTCCACCTCGCCGAAAGGACTGTTGCCTTCGGTCGGCAACGAAAGGTCGTAGCGTTCGTAAGGCTCTGTGCCAAGCGTATCGGAGACCGCGAGAGGCGGCGTTTCGGATGTCGTCAAGGCGACCGTTTGAATGGTGCTGCGCGTTGCCTTGTCGTCAAGAACGGCTTGGCTGCCGTCGGGATGACGAAAGGCAGTTGCCGAGAAGTAGTCGATCTGATCCTCGCTGCCCGCAAGCGGAGGGCGGTATTCGAGTTTTTGATACTCTTCGTAAGTTAGGGTGTGGCGAATCAAAGCCCCTCTCGCCGTGCGACTGGATAAATCGACGCCGTTCAGCACCAAGGTGCCTGTAGGAGACCTGTGACTTTCAATTTGAAAGTTCGGATCGATGCTCTTTTGTCTCTCGATGAAGGCGGGGTCTAGGTTGAGACTTCTGCCTTGCAAGGTTATTTGCACATGCGTAGGGATACCTGCGGCGTCTCGGTCTTGTGCTTCTTCGACTTGTGCGGCGGTCAGTCCGAGTTCTTGTTGTCTCTCTGCAATCTGCGCGGTCGTCAAGCCTATGAAGGAGGTGGGGCTGCGGAGGCGTAGTGCTTCGTCCAAGACAATGTTTTGTGTCGTGGCACCCAGGGACAAGTGGGCAAGCCTACGGGACAGGCTGAAGTCGAGCGAGCCGTCCAGTTTCGTGTTGCTCAGCCTTGGAGACAAGAGATCGGCGAGGAGCGGACGCTGGCTTGTGTCGGGCAGCTCGCCTTCTTGCAAGGCGCGTGCAAGCCTGCTTCGGGAAGCCTCAAGTCTCTCGTCGTTGCGCGCTTGCAGCTCTTCCAGCCGCCGACGGTCTCCTTCGGGATCGTAGCTGCTGTAGCGATAGCGCTGAGGCTCTTGGCTTTGCGGAGCGTTCTCCACAAGGCGACGCACGCGCTCCTCCGAAGAGATGCGGTTGAACGCAGAAGGGAGAAATTGATTCTTGGCAATCCGCTCTTGCGCCTGTCTGATCAGTAGCGCGAAGGCGTCGTCCTCGTCCTTTTGTATTTCTGCGAAAAGACCGCGCGTCACCAGCGGATCGACAGGATTTCCTCCGCCCAACAACAGATTGCCGCCCAAAAGGCGCTTCCCGGCAAAGAAAGCCAGCGCGTTTTGCGTGTTCGCGTTTTGTTGCAACACGCGCGCCACACGCACACGGCGCGCCTGTTCTGCCGATGAGACATGGGGGTTTTGCGGAGCGACCGCATCGCGGGGCGCGCCAAGTCCTTTGATCGCCGTGAAAATGTCGTTGCCCATTTGTCAGTCTCCGTTTTGCAACCTCAGCTTTGCAGTCTTCGTTTTGCAGCCTTCGTTTGCAGTCTTCGTTTTGCAGCCTTCGTTTTGTCTTCTGCCGCGATGTGTCCTGCTACAAGACCTGCTCTGCGTTCTGCAGAGAAATCCTTGCGCCAGACCGTACCACACTCACCCTTGATGCATCCTTGCACTTTCTGTGCCTTCGGCGAATCAGAGCGACGACTCTTGCATCCTAGCGTTCGGGGGGGATGTTGTCAAGAAAAAACTGCTGTGTAGCGTTTGTAAATGCGCTCGATCGTTGTCGCCAGCGCAACATCCTGCTCGGTGATGCGCCCTTCGCTGTGCGTCGAGAGCGCGACAGTGACTTTGTTGTAGCTGTTCTGCCAGTCTGGGTGGTGGTTTGCTCGCTCGGCTTCGAGGGCTACCTCCGTCATGAAGGCAAAGGCTTGGCGGAAGGTCTTGAAGCGAAACTCGCGCACGAGCGCGGGCGGAGCAACATCCTTACGCCACGCTACGAGCTCCGCGGGGAGCTCGGCGGGGAGGGCGGGGACTTCCACGGAGAGAGCTCTTGCGGGACAAGCGGAGGAAGAAGAAGGGGGACATGGCGGATGTCCCCCTTCCTCTGTCGGAGGGGATCTTCTATTGGCCTCTGAGGATCGTCAGAATGCGCAAGACATAGAAGAAGATCGTCACAAAAGTGGCGTAGAGACCCAAAGCGCCCAAGATGGCCTTAGCGCGCGCAACCTTCGGACTGTCCGACGGGTCGTAGGTATCCTTCACCATCTGCGTCTGATAGGCGGTCATCGCGGAGACGATCAGCACCATGCCGATGGACAAGAAGAGATCGAGCGGCGTGCTCTTGACAAAGAAGACATTCACGAGAATCGCCAAGCAAAGCCCCAAGCTCGCCATGAACAGGAACTTGCCCCACGGAGCGAGGTCGCGCTTCGTCGTGTAGCCGTAGAAGCTAAGGGATGCGAAGATGGCTGAGGTGATGAAGAAGGCGCGTGCAACATCGGCTTGCGTGCTTGCGTAGATCATCGGTGAGATCATGAGCGCAAGCAGAGCCGCGTAGCTCCAAAAGACGATATGCGCCGTCGAAAGAGACTTCGTCAGAATCAGTCGCGGCGCCATCCATCCCAAGCCGAGAACGGCGAAGAACACAACCCACATCAGGGGTGTGCCGAAAATAGCGAACAGCAAGGCTTCGTTTGAAGCCACATAGTAGCAGACAACGCCGGTGAAGCCGATGGCGAGTGCCATCAGGTTGTAGACGCTCAACATGTAGGCGCGCAAGCCGGCATCGACCGAGGCTGCTGAACTGCGCCATACATTCGAGCGTGTTTGGGGATCGGACATGGATGTTCCTCCGAGGAAAAAATAAGAGAAAGGATGAGGGATTCGCTGTTTCTCTCTAAGACGATACTCCCTTTACTTCGTCTTGGCAAGGGGAGATTCCAAGGCGGAGGATCGAATCTTCTGCTTGCGTCAAAGCCAATCTTGCAGCTGGGCTATGAGAAAGCGGTCGGCGGGCAGCGTCAGGAACGAAGAGAGAGAACGCTTTGCCACCCAGCGCAAAGCCTGTCCCTCGCGTGCTTGCACGACGCCTTGCCAGACGCGACACAGGTAGAGAGGCATCAAGAGATGAAAGTCCTCGTAGGCATGGCTCGTGAAGCCGAAGGGGGCGAGGCAGGAGTCTTCGGTACGGATGCCGAGCTCCTCTTCGAGCTCGCGCCGTAGCGCTTGTTCGGGCGTCTCGCCTGCCTCGACCTTGCCGCCGGGAAACTCCCAGTAGTCAGGCATGCTCTTGCCCTCGGGACGCTTGGCAAGCAACACGCGAGCATCGCGGTCGATGAGCGCGCAGGCGACGACAAGGGTCAGAGGCTTAGGCAAGCGAGGAGAAGACAGCCCTGTCGCTGTCAGCTGCGATAGTCGCCGTTGAGACGAAGATATTCGTGCGTCAAGTCGCAACCCCAAGTCTCGACGGGAGCGGCGTCGCTCAATCCCAAGTCGATCGTGATCGTGATGCGTCGGTCTTGCATGGCGTGCGCTAGCGCCGCCGTCGCCGCTGGGCTTGGGGCGACAGGCTCGCCCTTGGCGAAGACGACATGCTCGGCGCGTTCTCCGAAGGCGATCGAGGCTTGCTCCCATCGGACGGGAACTTCTGTTTTTCCGATCGCCATGGCGATGCGTCCCCAGTTGGCATCACCGTAGGCGAGGGCGACCTTCACCAATGGCGAGGAGAGGACAGATTTTCCGACGCGTCGTCCCTCCTCCTCGCTGCGCGCTCCTTTCGTCCACAGGGTGACGAACTTTCCTATGCCCTCGCCGTCCATCGCAATCTGTCGCGCGAGCGAGCGCAGCACGCGCGCGAAGGCAGCCGTGAGCGCTTCTGCGTGACGCTCGCAGAGAGAACCGATGGGGTGGTGATCTTTTGCACCGCTGGCGATGGCGAACACCGTGTCGTTCGTCGACATGTCTCCGTCGATGCTGACGGCGTTGAAAGTGCGTGCCACCGCCGTGCGCAAAAGCTCCTGGAGCAGCGGCGCGGGGAGGGTGGCATCCACCCCGATCAGCGCGAGCATCGTCGCCATGTCGGGGGCGATCATGCCCGCTCCTTTGGCGATCCCCGCAACGACGATCGGAACGCCGTCGATGGCGGTCGTCTCGCTCGCGCCTTTCGGAAAAGAATCGGTCGTCGCAAACGCGCGCGCCGCGCGCTGCCAGTCGCAGGCAGAAGATGCCACAAGACGAGGAAGGCAAGCTTCGATCGCAGCCAAGTCGGGAACTTCGCCGATCACGCCGGTCGAGGCGAGCAGGACTTGTTCTTGCTCGATCCCCATGAGCCCTGCCAGACGGTCGCGCGTTTGCGCGACCACCTTTTCGCCCGCAACCCCTGTGAGCGCGTTCGCCTGTCCTGCGTTGATTAGGATGGCGCGTGTTTGTGTCGTCTTGCGCAAAGCCCGCTGCGACCACAAGACGGGGGCGGCGGCGGCGCTGGAAGGGGTGAAGACACCCGCACAAGTGCTGCCTGTTGCAAGCGAGACGAGCAGCAGGTCGTCTCTGTCGTGATAGCGTGCACCGCAGGCGAGCGCGCGTGTCTCGATGCCTGCAACGCGGGGCATAGCGGGGAAGGCGGGCGGAGCAAAGGGAGAAAGCGCGATGCCGCCGTGCGCGCTCGAAGAGGTAGAAGGAGGTGGAGACACAGACAAAAGAAGCGAGCTTGTGTATGTTGACGGATGGAACGCGAAAGTTGTCGTTGAAAATCCTTCACGCATAGGCTATGAAAGTACAAGTGGCAGCAACCATGACACGCTTTACCCCTGAGACAAAACGCATTCTCGGCTTCTACGAAGCCGATTCCGTAGGCGTGCGTACCAACCTCGCACGCCTGCTGACGCACGGCAAGCTTGCGGGCAGCGGCAAACTGGTGATCTTGCCCGTAGACCAAGGCTTCGAACACGGTCCTGCGCGCAGTTTCGCCGTCAATCCCGACGCTTACGATCCTGCCTACCTCTACCGCCTCGCCGTCGAGGCGGGGTTGAACGCGCTCGCAGCACCCTTGGGACTTTTGGAAAGCGCCGCCGAACGCTATGTGGCGCAAGTGCCGACGATCCTGAAGGTCAACTCGGCAAACGCGCTCGCCACCACCCCAGACCAAGCGGTGACGGCGTCGGTGGAAGACGCGCTCCGACTTGGCTGCGTCGCCGTTGGCTTCACCATCTACCCCAGCGCCGACGGGCAGTTCGCCATGTTCGAAGAGCTGCGCGAGATCGCACGACACGCCAAATCCGTCGGGCTCGCCGTCGTCGTCTGGTCCTATCCGCGCGGAGGCATGCTCGACAAAGAAGGCGAAACCGCACTCGACATCATCGCCTACGCAGCGCACATGGCTTGCTTGCTCGGCGCGCACATCGTCAAGGTCAAGCCGCCTAGCGCGCATCTCTTCCTGCCTGAGGCGAAGAAGGTCTACGAAAAGCACGCGATCGAACGCAGCACGCTCAACGCGCGCACACGCCATGTCATGCAAAGCTGTTTCAACGGAAGGAGGCTCGTCGTCTTCTCAGGCGGCGGCGCGAAGGAGGACGAAGCCCTCTTGGCAGAGGTGCGCGAACTCAGAGACGGCGGCGCAAGCGGCTCGATCATCGGACGCAACGCCTTCCAAAGACCCTACACAGAAGCCCTCGTGTTGCTCGATAGAATCGTTGCAATCTATCAGGGCAGAGAATGACAACGGAGGCATAGAATCTTGGCTAAACGACCCCCTCGCAAACAAGGGACAACGCCTCCCTCTTCGCGCCTTGTCAAACGAGCGACGAAGAGCAAACGCGATAAGAGAGCCACCTCCGTCGTCAAGGCACGCGGCGTTGCCGAAAGTCTCGGCGCTCCTCTTATAGCTCCTTTGGGCGCGTTTGGATTGCGCGCTAGAAAAACTCTCGCCTTCGTCGCTTCGCGCTTGGGATCGAAGTTGGGCTCGTCGTTGGGTCGCGCTGTTCCCGTCTTGCGCCGCATCTCGGTGCGCCTCGTTTCCGTCTCGCGTCGCATCGTCGACGAGGGGTGGGGAGTGGTCGAGAAAAAGGCGGTGCGTCCTTTCTTGCGCTTTGCCGCGCAGCGTACGGAGCGTTTGCATCGTCTCGTCAAGAAACGCTACGGCAAAACGAACACCTACAAGAAGGTTGTGGGTGCGCACACACGCTTTCGCGCTTGGCCGCGTCCTGCCCGCCTTGCCGTCTATTTGGGCGCGGCGTTTTTTTTGTGGATGATTTCAGGGCAGCTGCCCGGATTTTCAGGAAGCGGTACGCGTGCGCCGATCGAAGCGAAACTTCCCTTGGTGCGCGTCTACGAGAGCTCGGAGCGCGACTACCTTCCCACCCTGAATTTTTCGGGTCAGACTCAAGCCTCGCGGCAGGTCGTGCTTCGCGCCGAGACCTCCGGTCGCATCGAACGCACCTTTTTCGATATTGGACAATATGTCGAGGCAGGCGATTCGATCGTCGCCTTCGACCCTGCAACGCGTCCCTTGGAGCTGGAAGAAGCGCGTACCGCCTTGCGGCAAGCGGAGATAGAGTACAACGCGATCGGAAGCTTGGCACGCGGCGGCTATCGATCGGAGCTGCGTCGCTTGCAGGCACTCTCCGCCTTCAACAAGGAGCGGGTGCGTGAGGATCGCATCCGTCGCGACTTGGAGAACGCAGAGCCGAAAGCGCCGTTCTCAGGTTCGCTCGCCTCGCTCGCCGTCGAGCGCGGCGACTTCCTCTCGGTCGGTAGCGAGATCGCACGTCTGATCGATCTCGATCCGCTCAGCGTGCGCGTCGCCGTCTCGGAGCGCGACATCAACGCCGTCCGTGTGGGGGCAAAGGTGACAGGCACCTTGGTGACGGGAGAACATTTCGGCGGAAAGGTGGGAACGATCGCTCCTGCCAGCAATGCACGCACGCGCACCTTCGAGGTCGAAATCGTCATCGTCAATCGCGACGGACGCTGGCGCGAAGGCTTGACGGCGCAAGTGCGTCTTCCCATCCAGCAACGCAGAGCCCATCTGATCCCCGCCGTGTTGCTCTCGCTGGACGCTGCAGGCGAGGTGGGGGTGAAGATTGTCGAAAAAGGAATCGTAAAGTTTCGTCCGATCGAGGTCGTGGGCGAAGAAGAAGAAGGACTCTGGGTTAGGGGACTGGACAAAAAAACTTCCGTCATCTCGGTCGGACACGAAAATGTCTCCGAAGGCATGAGCGTCGAAAGCGTGCCAGACGAACGCTTCCCAACCCCCGCCGAGACAGAGACAACGACAACGACAGAAACAGAGGCGGCATCGTGACAAGCCCAACCCCGCCGAACGAATCACAACCCTTCAACGCTCACAGGTGAGGATGCCATGACTTTGGTCGAGGCAGGCGTTGCGCGCGGACGCACGGTCATCAGCTCCTTCTTCTTGCTCATCTTCGCAGGGCTCGTCGCCTACAGCGACATTCCGAAAGAAGCCTCGCCCGATGTGAACATTCCTACGATCTATGTGTTGTTGCACCTCAGTGGCGTCTCGCCTGAGGACTCGGAACGGCTTTTGGTGCGTCCCGTGGAAAAAGAGCTCGAAGGGATCGAAGGCGTCAAAGAGATCACCGCAACCGCCTATCAGGGCGGCGGCAATGTCGTGCTCGAATTCGACGCAGGATTCGACTCCGACAAGGCGCTCTCCGACGTACGCGAAAAGGTCGACGACGCCCGCTCCAAGCTGCCTTCGGAAGCCGACGAACCCTCGGTGCACGAGGTCAATTTCAGCCTATTTCCGATCTTGCTGATCGGACTCTCAGGCGATATCGAAGAGCGCAGGCTTCTGCACATCGCCGAACGTTTGTCGCAGCAGATCGAAGGCTTGCCCGAAGTGCTGAGCGCCGATATCAGCGGCAAACGCGACGAGGTTGTCGAGATGGTGATCGACCCCGTCCTTTTGGAAAGCTACGCGATCTCGCCCGATCAGGTTTTGCGCGCCGTGCGCCGCTCGAACTTGCTGGTCGCAGCAGGCGCGCTGGAAAGCTCGCGCGGCAGGTTCGCCGTCAAAGTGCCGGGGCTCATCGAGACGGTCGAAGACTTGAAAACGCTGCCCATTCTCGCCGAAGGCGATGCTGTCGTCACCCTCGGTGATATCGCCGACATTCGACGCACCTTCAAAGACAATGTCTCCTACGCGCGTCTCGACGGAGACCCCTCGCTCATTATCGAGCTCGTCAAGCGCAGCGGCGAGAACATCATCGATACCGTCGACAAATCCAAAGCTGTCGTCGAGGCGGAGCGCGCTCGCTTCGCCGACGAGGTGCAGATCACCTATTCGCAAGACAACTCCGTCTATGTGCGCGATAGGTTGGGCGACTTGCAAAACAATGTCATCAGCGCCGTCTTGCTGGTCATGATCGTCGTTCTCGGCGCGCTGGGCTTGCGCGCAGCAACACTAGTCGGGGTTACCATTCCCGGCTCTTTCTTGACCGCCATCCTGTTGCTCTACACCTCGGGCTTCACCGTCAACATGGTTGTGCTCTTCGGACTGACCATGGCCGTCGGCATGTTGGTCGACGGCGCGATCGTGGTGAGCGAATACGCCGAGCGCAAGCTTGCCGAAGGGCTGGAGCGAAAAGCCGCCTATGTGCTGGCAGCGCGACGCATGGCATGGCCTATCATCGCCTCCACGATGACGACGCTCGCCGCGTTCATGCCGTTGCTCTTCTGGCCCGGGATCGTGGGCGAGTTCATGAAGTTCCTGCCTCTGACGCTCATCTTCGTCCTTTCCGCATCGCTTGTGATGGCGCTCTTCTTCCTACCCGTCTTGGGCATCTACTTCGCTGCCATGTTTCGCGTGCTGGTCGTCGTCGTCTCCGCCTTGCTGTTGCAGAAGCTCTTCTCCTTACCCTTCGTCTTCCTGGGCGTGACATCGCTTGCCAAGCTCTGCGGCTTCTTGGGCTTGTGCTTGGGCGCCTTTTGGGGATACCGTCGCTTCGCGCCTTTCCTCATCCGCCACGCCGATACCGACCAGCAGGGGCGTAGCGTAGGCAAGGGTAGCAAGAACAAGGAATCGCTTCTCATCGATCTGCGCCAGCTGAAGGGATACCCCGCCTTCTATCTGAAAATCATGAACCG
>JABACB010000039.1 GCA_014237925.1 Alphaproteobacteria bacterium | reverse complement strand
GCGCCCTCGCACGCGCGCTCGCTGCCCGAACCCTTTCGCCACAACAACGCCTTGACGGCGCAGCAGCCTTGCAGAAAGCTGTCTTCGATTCGCTCGCCGAGCGTAGCGACAAAGCCCTCAGGTTCATCGCACAAGAAAACAACCTCGCAAAAAAACTTGCGGCAAAAAATCTTGCAGCAAAGAATCTTGCAGCCTTCGCCGTCGCAGGAGGCGTCGCTTCCAATCGCACCCTCCACGCACAACTGCAACTTCTCGCCGAACAACACTCCCTTCCCTTCTTCTGCCCGCGCTTCGAACTCTGCACCGACAACGCAGCGATGATCGCTTATGCCGCCCTCGCCCATGTCGATGCCGTGCGCAACAAAGGCTCCGAAGCAAAACGCCTTGACGCTACCCGTTCCCTCTCATTTCCCGTGCGTCCGCGCTGGCCTTTGCAAGAAGCGTACGATCCCGAAAAAACGTACGTACGCTCTTCTTTAAACGCTCGAAAAGCGTACGATCAAAAAACATACGGAAGAAAAACACACGAAAGAAAAACTTGCGCGAAAAAAACTTGCAACAGACAGACAAGAGCAGAGAAATCGTGACGGGTGTCGTCGCACTCTTGGGGGCGGGGTCGTGGGGGACGGCGCTCGCTTGCACGCTCTCCTACTTGCCCCCCGCCAGACGCCCGCAGGCGATTCGACTCTGGGGACGCGACAAGGCGCTCATGGAGCGCATGGCAAAAACGCGCGAAAACCCGCGCCACCTGCCAGGCCTCCCTCTGCCTTCCGCGATCACGCCTACCGCTTCGTTGGAGAAAGCTTTGGAAAATGCGGAGAAAATCTTTCTTGTCGTCCCTGCGCAACAAATCGCCTCTCTGCTTGATCGTCTTGATCGTCTGCCCTTGCCCTCGTCGGTCTCTGTTGCGGTGGGCTGCGCAAAGGGTATCGAGGTCGCCAGCGGAAGGTTCGTCTCAGAAATTGTCGCCGAACATTGTCCTCGTCTGAACTACGCGGTGCTGTCGGGTCCCAGCTTCTCGGAAGATGTCGTCAAACGCTTGCCCGTTGCGGTCACCGTGGCGAGCGCAAGTTTTTCGCTCGCGCGTACGCTGTGCAACGAATGGTCGCACGATCGCTTCCGCCTGTACGCCTCGGACGATGTGCGCGGTGCAGAAATAGGAGGGGCCTGCAAGAATGTGCTCGCGCTCGCCTGCGGTATCGTCGAAGGACGCAAGCTGGGGCTGAGCGCACGCGCAGCCCTGACGACGCGCGCGCTTGCCGAGATCGGTCGCTTCGCCGTTGCAAGCGGCGCAAAGGAAGAGACACTGAGCGGTCTGTCGGGGTGGGGGGACGCTTTGTTGACCTGTACGAGCGTGCGTTCGCGCAACTACGCCTTTGGCTGTGCGCTCGGCGCGGGGGAGTCGGTCAAGCTTCTTCTTGCGCGTTCGGGGACGGTGGAGGGGGTTTGGACGGCGCGCGCGTTGCACAAGCGCGCGGCATCGACGGGTTTGGATTTAAGGCGCGACCTGCCGATTCTCTCGTGCGTCGCAGCCATTCTTGACGAGACGATGACGATCGACGAGGCGTTGCGGGAATTGTTCGCGCGTCCCTTGGCACCAGAGCGTCGTTGAGGCGTGCGTCAAGCGTCTTCGGTCCAAATCTGTTGCGGGTTGCATCGTCTGCGCAGGTCGTCGTTTGCGTTCATTTGGCAGAGACGGACGGTACTGAGGAAGATGTCCTTGTCGTTGTCTTTGAAGATTTGTCCCATCGGAACGAGGTCGAGCAAGGCTTTCCCACCGACGCTGGCGGTTTGCTTGACCGAGAGCGGTCGGGTTTTGAGCGCAACCGCGATCCTTCGATCGAAGGTTTGTTGTCGCTCGTGCCAATCCTTGCGGTGCGGCGGCACGGGGTGGAGAGCCAGCACGTCGCGGTAGAGTTTTTCGAATTCTTTCGTTGCAGGCGTTTTTGCGCCGAGGCATTCTTGGAACCAAAAGGCTGTGCTGAGAACGAGATCGGAGAGGATGACGGCGTATCCTTCCCATCGACAGACCTCCATTTTGTTTTGGAAGTAGGGTTCTCGGAGCGCGTCGTAGGCGAGCTTTCCCATACGCGCGTGGCAGTAGGAATAGGCGCATTTTTGCGCGATGTAGGCGGAGTTGTCGTCGAGGAATCGAGCCAGCTGTTCGCGCGTCGTGATCGCGCGCTTTCTTGCGAACGGCGTGAACCTTTGTGCCAGCCATCGCGGCAGGTTTTGCAGGGCGGAGAGGGAGGGAAGGTGGAGCATACAAGGCAACGCGACGACGAGTAGACAGCGAGCATCTCGCTACTACGATGTAGGTTAGCATGGAATCGGTCTAGGTTTCTTGCTTGGTTTTGCTTGATTCGGTCTTGCTTGATTTGGTTTTGCTTGATTTGGTATTTGCCTGCCTCTTTTTTGTTGTTTGTTGCACGCCGCGCGTTCGTGTGCTAGAAGGTACATGCCACATGTTCGCAACCGAACTTATCGAGAAAGGAGGCGTAAGAGCTATGGCAAGCAAGAACGAAAAACACTGGGCAAAAACCAGGACGCTGATGTGGATTGTGCTCGCACTATGGGCATTTTTCAGTTTCGGCATCCATGCTTTTGTCTCGCAACTGAACGCGATCAGCTTTCTAGGATTTCCTTTAGGGTTCTATATGGCTTCCCAAGGAGCATTGCTCGCTTTCGTCGTGTTGATCTTTTGGTATGTCCGCAGGCAGCAGAAGATCGACGAAGAATTCGACTTTCACGAGTAACGGGAGAGAAGAACCATGAGCAAGAAGAAAGGTTTTATCGAGAATCTGGGACGTATCTACGGATTCTACACGCTGGGCTTTTTGAGCTTCGTCGTCGTGATGGCGGTGCTCGAACAGCTGGGCGTTCCGAACAAGGTGATCGGGTATCTTTTTATCGCGATGACCATCTGCATCTACGCCGTGATCGGAGTCTTGGCTCGCACGGCGCAGGTGAGCCAGTACTATGTTGCCGGTAGAGAAGTTCCCCCTGTCTTCAACGGCATGGCGACGGCTGCCGACTGGATGTCGGGTGCGTCGTTTGTCGGGATGGCGGGTTCGCTCTACATCCTGGGCTACGACGGGCTGGCTTTCGTGGTCGGATGGACGGGCGGCTATGTGCTGGTCGCCATCCTGCTTGCGCCGTACTTGCGTAAGTTCGGCGCCTACACCGTTCCCGACTTCCTCGGCTCGCGCTACGGCGGCAACGCGGCGCGTCTGATCGGCATCGTCATCCTGTTCTGCTGTTCCTTCACCTATGTGACGGCGCAGACCTATGCGACAGGAATCATCACATCGCGCTTTTTGCAGATCCCATTCGAATGGGCGGTGTTCATCGGGTTGACGGGAATTCTCGTCTGCTCGATGCTCGGCGGCATGCGCGGCGTGACTTGGACGCAGGTGGCTCAGTACATTGTGCTGATCGTCGCCTACATGCTCCCGGTGGTGATTCTGTCCTACCAGGTGACAGGGGTGCCGATCCCGCAGCTGATGTACGGCGGAGTGTTGGAAAAAATTACGGCACTGGAGCAAAGCTTCGGCATCGAGAAGATGACGGTCGTTCCCTTCACCCACTACAATCCGTTGAACTTCTTCGGTCTGATCCTCTGCTTGATGCTGGGAACGGCGTCGTTGCCGCACATTCTGATGCGCTTCTTCACCACCCCCAGTGTGAAGGCGGCGCGGCTGTCGGTCGGCTGGGCGTTGTTGTTCATCTTCCTGCTCTACTTCACGGCGCCGGCTTACGCCACCTTTGCCAAGTACGAGATCTACGCCAATGTGATCGGCTCGCAGATTACAGCACTGCCCGACTGGGTCGAGCTGTGGAGCAATGTCGGATTGCTGACGGTCAACGACGCCAACA
Source organism: Alphaproteobacteria bacterium (assembly GCA_014237925.1). Taxonomy (GTDB): domain Bacteria; phylum Pseudomonadota; class Alphaproteobacteria; order JABAAW01; family JABAAW01; genus JABAAW01. Next base: position 7,303 of record JABACB010000039.1, on the reverse strand, counting down.
GCGACGGCATCCTTCAGTATGCCGAGCTGACGATCAATCGAGATATCGTCGTCTTGGCAACGCCTGAGATCGCGGGACTGCCCTATGTGATCGCAGGGCTGGTCGCAGCAGGGGGGCTGGCAGCCGCGCTCTCTACCGCCGACGGGCTCTTGCTCGCCATCGCCAACGCCTTCAGCCACGATGTCTACTATCGCATGGTGAACCCGAAGGCGGACGCAGAGACGCGACTCATCGTCGCTCGCGTGTTGCTGGTGGTCATCGCCTTCGGCGCGGCAATGCTGGCACGCACGAAACCTGCCGACATCTTATCGATGGTCGCTTGGGCATTTTCCATCGCCGCGTCAGGATTGTTTCCGGCGCTCGTGTTGGGAATATGGTGGAAGCGAATCAACTCGCCAGGCGCCATATCGGGCATGCTCGTCGGATTCGGCGTTTGTCTGTGGTACTTGGTCGGCACACGCTATGGGGTCAAGATCCCGTGGCTGTTCGGCGAAGGAGGACTCTCCTTGTGGTTCGGTGTCGGCAACATCTCGGCGGGACTGTTCGGTATTCCCGCAGGGTTCATTACCATGGTCGTCGTCTCTTTGCTGACAAAGGCGCCTTCGGCTGACATGCAACGCTTCATCGACGAGCTGCGCGTGCCGCGCGGGAAGTCCTTGGCGCAGAACCGCTAGCAACCCAACAACAAGGACTTCGTGCCTTGAAAACATGGGGAGGAGTCTTGCGACTCCTCCCCAGCGTTTTTTACAGCGTTTTTTTGCAGTGTTTTTTGCCTGACATTTTTTCATTCTCTTTTTCATTCTCTTGAGAAGACGATGCTGGATTTTCTTCGCCACAGTTATTTTCACATACCGAACTATGTTTTGGCTGCGTTGATGTACACCTGCTTCGGCGTTTTTCTGCTGGATATTTTTTTCCGCCCCGGCAGTTCCAATCCGATCTACCGTGCCTTTCATCGTATCGCGGATCCTTTTTTCCGCTTCCTTGCGCCCGTCACCCCTGGGTTCATTCCGCCGTTCTTGCTGCCTCTGTACGCTGCCTTTTGGACGATCCTCTTGCGCGTACTTCTGTACATGCTTCTCTTCTCTTTGGATCTTGTGCCGCGCCTGTTTTGAGCGCGGGGTTCATTTCTGCGCGCACTTTTTTTTCAAAGCGTACAACTCTTCGAGCGCCTGCTTGGGCGAGAGCGCGTCGGGCTCGATTGCTTGCAGAGCCTCAAGAAGGCTTTGCGCTCGCTCGTACAGCACCTCGTCTAGGACGGAGGGCACGGGTGGCGTAACATTCGAGACGGAATCTTTTTGAGCCGAGCTCTTCTCCAGCAAGAAGAGGATCTGTCGTGCGCGCGCGAGTAGGGGCTTCGGCAAGCCAGCTCGTTTGGCGACCTCGATGCCGTAGGAGCGTCCGGCGGCGCCTTCCGCCACCTTGTAAGGAAAGGTGATGGAATCCTTTTCTTCGATGACGGTCATGTGCAAGGTCGCCAGCGGCGGCAAGGTTTCGTCGAGCGCTGTGAGCTCGTGGTAGTGGGTTGCAAACAAGGTTCGCGCTTGCGTCTTCAAGACGAGATGCTCGACGACCGCCCAAGCGATGGCGAGCCCGTCGTAGGTCGCCGTGCCTCTGCCGATCTCGTCGAGGATGAGAAAGGAGCGCTTCGTCGCCTGTCGCACGATGGCTGCCGTCTCCGCCATTTCCAGCATGAAGGTGGATTTTCCGCTTGCCAAGTCGTCGCTTGCCCCCATGCGCGAACAAAGCCTGTCGGCGATGCTGAGTCTGCAGCTCTTGGCAGGCACGAAGCAGCCGCATTGCGCCATCAGGACGATGAGCGCGTTTTGTCTGAGGTAGGTACTTTTCCCTGCCATGTTCGGTCCTGTGATCAGCTTGAAGAAGCTGTCCTTTCGACAGACGCAGTCGTTGGCAACGAAGGGTTGCGCGTCTGTCGCGGGCTGCTCTTGTTGTATGGCGTCTAGGACGGGGTGTCGTGCTTCGATCAGCTCCAAAACAGGCTCGAAGATTTGCTCTGAGACAGCTCCTTGTCCCCCGCCATCACCCTGTTGGGCTTGCTCGTCTGCAAACTTCGGTCGGCAGTAGCCTCGCCGCCGCGCTTGGCGAGCGAGCGAGGTTGTGAGGTCGCAGACGGCGAGCGCATCGAAGGCGCGTCTGATGAAACTGCGCTGTTGTCGCACTTCTGCCAGCAGCTCTGCGTAGAGTCGCATTTCGCAAGCGAGCAGTTGCTCTTGTCGCGTTGCGATGTTGCGTGCGTTTGCTTCCAGCGCGTCGTTGGAAAAGCGTGCTGCAGAGGCGGTGTTTTGGCGGTGTCGAAAGGCTTTTTGCATCGTCGCTGCGTGTCGTAGCGGCACTTCGAAGAAAGTGCCGAGCACGGCGTTCTGTCGTATTTTGAGCGTCTCGATGCCTACGGTTGTTCGTGTTTCTGTCTCCAGCATGCCGAGCTGGCGCACGGCTTCGTCGCGGCGCGTTCTGAGGTCTTGCAGCTCGGGGGCGAAGCGTTCGGACATGAATCCTCCTGCGCGCGGCAGGGTAGGCAAGGTATCGAGCAGAGCTTCTTGGAGCTTCTGCTCCAAGGCTTCGAGCGCGCCGAAGTTGTCGTACGCTTGTGCCATCTCTTGCGGCAGGTCGTGGGTTTGACGGTGGCGCATGCTTTCCAGGAGGGTTTTGAGCTTGCAAGCGCGCGTCAGCGTGTTCGAGACGGCGCCGAGGTCGCGCGGTGTCGAGCGTTCGAGGGCGATGCGCGCGAGCGCACGAATTCCGTCGGGACAGCCGTGCAGCGTCTCGGCTGTCTGCTGCGCTTCTTCGGGGTGGTGGAGGAAGAATTCGATGCTGTCGAGCCTTTGTTCCAGCAGATTTTTTTCGCGCGAGGGGTTGGCGATTCGCTCTCTCAGCAGCCTTGCGCCCAGCGCGGTGCTGCATTCGTCGAGGGTTGCAACGAGGGTTGCGCGCGGATGCTCGGAGGCTGTGTTGAACAAGTCGAGCGTGCGTCGGGTTGTTGCGTCCATCGCCATGGCGTTCTGTTCTTCGATGTTTTGGAGGTTTTGTATGTCGGGCGAGGCGTCGCCTTGCGTCAGCTGCACATAGTCGAGCAGCGTTCCTGCGGCGGCGATTTGTGCTGTTTCCAGCGCTCCGAAGGCTTGCAGGCTTTGGATGCGAAAGTGTCGTTTCAGAAACTGCTCGGCGTTCTTGTGGTCGAAGCGGTTGTCGGGCAGGAGCGAGAGCGCGTCCTTTTTGGCATCGAAGGTTTCGAACAGCTGCGGCGTGTGCAGCAGGCTTTCAGGAAGGACGATCTCGCGCGGCTCGATGCGCGCGAGTGCAGAGGCCAGAGTGTCCAGTTCTTGTCGTTGGCAGAAGAAGGTTGCCGCGGTGAGATCGAGCCATGCCAAGGCTACGCTAGGATTCCGCCCTTTCGTCTGCGCGATGGCGCAGATGACGCAGGGTTGTCGAGGCTCCAGGAAGGCGTCTTCGGTGAGCGTTCCCGGGGTGATCGTGCGCACGACGGCGCGTTCGATGAGCGCGCCGGCGCCTCGTTTTTCGCGCGCCTCGAGCGGGTCTTCGGTCTGTTCGCAGACGGCGATTCGGAATCCCTTGCGAATCAGCTTGGCGAGATAGGGTTCGTAGGAGTGGGCGGGTACGCCGCACATTTTGACGGGCTCGCCGAGGTGGGTTCCTCGGTGCGTGAGCGCGATATCGAGCGCGCTCGCCGCTTTCTCGGCGTCTTCGAAGAAGAGCTCGTAGAAGTCGCCCATGCGATAGAAGAGCAGGCAATCGGGATGTCGTTTTTTGATACGCCAGTACTGCGCCATCATGGGCGTCGGCGGCGTTGCCAAGCGAGGTTGCGCAGAAGTTTGTGCAGGAGTTTGCGCGAGAGCTTGTGCGTGCACGCGCGGCGGAGGGGATTTTTTGTCTTCGAGCGCAAGTTCGAAAGAACGGCTCGGATCTGAGGGCGGGGCTGTAGTTGTGGGCATCGTTCTTTATAGCAGAGGCAAGGCGTTCTTGCCCTGCGTTTGCTCTGCGCCCCCGCAGAATCTCTGCGCGTTCAGGGAGAAGGCGCACCTGAAAGAAAAAAACCCGCGTCTTGCGCAAAAAGCGCAAGACGCGGGTTGTCCAAAGAAAGAAGAGGAAGTTTAGCCTTCCAACGAGGGTGTGAAAGTTTCTCCGTCGTTGATTTGCACCACGATGCTGTAAGCGATCTCTGTGCCTGTTTCGGAGGCGAAGTAGTTTTCGAGCGTGACCTCGTTTTCGGCACTTCCATCGCCGTCGGTGTCGGCGATGATGACGAGGTCTTTGCCGTCTTCGCTGCTTCTCTCGAACGAAAAGTCGGAGGCTTCGTAGTCGCCCTCGAACCTCAGCGTATTGACGGCACCCTCTTCGACAACTTCGACGACGGTGTCTTTCCCGTCGCCTTCGCTGAACACATAGGTATCGGCACCCGTGCCGCCTTGTAGCACATCGTTGCCGTTCGTCCCTTCGATGGTGTCGTCGATTTCAGCGACCACGACATCGACATTGTCGTTGTCTTGCGAATCGTCTGTTGCAACATCGTCGTCATCGTTGCTTTCGGAGAGATCGTTTTCGTCGTCTTCGTCAAAGTCTGCGTAGCCCGCGCTATCGCTACCTTCGCTAACGAGCGTGTTGGTATCGCTACTGCCTTTTAAAAGGTTGTCGACACTCTTACCATTTTGTCCCAACGCTGAGGCAACAACAACAGAGCTGAAAACATCAGAACAAGGCCGACCGTTGATGGTACAGCTTCCGCCGGAAGAGATAGTAGAGTCGCCGATAGTAGTTCCGCTGGAAGAGGAGGAGGAACTTCCGCTGGAAAAATCGCTCGTCAGATCGCTCGTCAGTCTGTCGTATTCATCACAGGTGACAGTTTCTCCGTTGTAAATACATTCCCTCGTGGAGGAAGAGGTTGAGGTTGAGGATTTGCACCCTTCCAGGAACAGCCCCAGTGCGGTTGCCGAAAGCAACCCGTTCAGAGCCTTTGTTTTCTTGTTACGCTTGCCTTCGCTGGAGCTAGGCATCGTTGTTAGGGTTGTCGTCATTGTCGTAATCCTTCCTTGAAGTTATATGTTGCCAAAAACCGATCCTGTCTTTTTACCTCCCTCCGAGAAAGGCAGACCAGCATTGCGATGTTCGTAGCATGGCTGAATAGGAGATTCAACTTTTATTTGATTTTTTTAAACTTTTTTTATTGAGCGGCAGTTTGCGCGGCGTTTTGAGCTTGTTCTTGTGCTTTTCTGTCGACCTCTTCGTTGTCTTGGATTCCGTCGTGTCCCTTGACCCATCGGAACTGAGGTTTGGGGTTGAGATCGTCTGCGCATGCCAGCAGTTTCTGCCACAGGTCCTTGTTGAGAACGGGCTTTTTGGCAGCCGTGCGCCATCCGCGTCGCTGCCATTGCGCGATCCATTCGTTCATGCCGCTGACGAGGTATCGGCTGTCGGAGTGGAGGAGGACGCTCTCTCCTTTCTGCGAGGATTGCAGCGCTTCCAAGGCTTGGACGGCGGCGGTGAGTTCCATGCGGTTGTTCGTTGTTTCTTCGGCCGAGCCGCTGATGTTGTCTGTGCGTCCGCACGGATAGCGGATCTTGGCAGCCCAGCCCCCTCGGCCCGGGTTGCCTAAGCAGGCGCCATCGGTGAAGACGCTAATCACGAGGCGCGTTCGAGGGCGGGGTCGCGTTCTGTCGCAAGATTTCTTGTGAGCTGCGTTGTGAGTTCTTTGGGCATCTTGAAGACGACCGATTCCTCGGTGAGCGTGATCGTTTCGATGGCGAGGGTTCGTGTTTTTTCCAGAGCGGCAAGGCTTTTTTGCACAAGCTCTTCAGGCGCGGAAGCCGAGGCGGTGATCCCCAGCGTGCGTACGCTCTCTGCGATGGGGGGTATGTCGGTTTCGTCCCTGATGAGGACGGCGCAGGGCGAGAGGTTGCGCGCGATCTCCAGCAGGCGCATGGAGTTCGAAGAGTTGCGCGCGCCGAGAACGAGCATCAGGTCGCATCGCGGTGCGATGCTTTTCACGGCGTTTTGTCGATTCGCGGTGGCGTAGCAGATGTCGTCCTTTTTCGGGCTTCGAATGGCGGGAAAACGGCGGCGGAGCATCGCTACGATCTCTTTCGTATCGTCCAGCGAGAGCGTCGTTTGGGTGGTGAGCGCGAGCGGGCGATCGTCGGGAACGAAGGTTTTTGCATCCAAGATCGTCTCGATCAGGGTGATCGGGGGAGACGCTGCGTTCTCAAGGTCGAGTTGTCCCATCGTGCCTGCCACTTCGGGGTGGTTGCGGTGTCCGATCAGAAGGGTGTGGTACCCTTCCTTGTGGAAGCGTTCCACCTCGCGGTGCACTTTGGAAACTAGCGGGCAGGTGGCGTCGATGGCGTGCATGTCGTGCTTGCGTGCCTCTTGCGCAACGGCTTTGGCAACGCCGTGCGCGGAAAAGACAACGGGGCGCGTCGTGCGGTGGTGTGCGGGAATGTCGTCCAGTTCTTCGACAAAGACAACGCCTTTTCGCTCCAAGCTTTGGACGACGAAGGCGTTATGGACAATCTCGTGTCGCACATAGACCGGCTCGCCGTGTTGTTTGAGCGTTTGTTCGACGATGGCAACGGCGCGCTCGACACCGGCGCAGAAGCCGCGCGGGGCTGCCAGCAGCACGGTGAGCGGAGGCGCGGGGCGCGGAGGCGCGGGGCGCGGAGGCGCGGGGGGAGAAGGCGCGGGGCGCGGAGGCGCGGTGGGGGGAGGATTTGTCATCGTCTTTGTGTCGTTGTTCTTATGTTCAAGGCTACTTGTCGTTGTCGTTTTGTCGCTGTCTTCGTCGTTGTTGTTGTCTTTGTTGGCGTGGGGGAAGTGTAGCAAAACGGAAGAAGCGAGATGCGAGGGAAAACACTAAGAAAACGCGAGGGGAGGGTAAGAGGTGGGAGAGGTGAGAGTGTTTGTGCGTTTCTCTTCTTGTTTCTTTTCTTGTTTTACAAAGTCTTACAAACTTTCATGGCATTTTTTCTGCCAAAAAGGCGTGAGCATACGCGGGGATGCGCGAAAAACAGCGTGAATTCAAGGTTTTTGTGCGATGAAAAAATGAAAAAAAAATGAAAAAAACGCTTGACCTTGTGCGTGCGAGCTCTTATAACGATGCCCATACGCATACCTTCTCTTGGATTCTGTAAGGATGATAGGAGGGGGCGCAAAAGGTTTCTCTCGGACTGGTCGGCGAACGACGAGGGGAGGGAGGACGATTTGCGGAATTTGAGCTTTCCAAGGAGGAAATCATGAAGAAAGTTCTATTGGCAACAACCGCTGTCGCGGCATT
>JABACB010000399.1 GCA_014237925.1 Alphaproteobacteria bacterium | reverse complement strand
TTGTGTCGGTACATTACCAGAGGGAACTGTTATAGATATTCTGTTTCAATCCACGTCCTCCGAAGAGGACGTTGTGTCTGTTGGACTTGATGAGGCATTTGCACTTTTCATTTGGTTTCAATCCACGTCCTCCGAAGAGGACGTTGTGTCTGATGAGCTGCGCTCCTCCGTTAAAGGATCAGAGTTTCAATCCACGTCCTCCGAAGAGGACGTTGTGTCTTTTTTGCGCACCTGTAACAATACAACTCTCCGTTGTTTCAATCCACGTCCTCCGAAGAGGACGTTATGTCATTATCCTGCAGAAAACATCTCGGCACAATCAACTGTTTCAATCCACGTCCTCCGAAGAGGACGTTGTGTCTGCCTTGGTCTGCAAGATAGCCTTTGTTGTTTCCGTTTCAATCCACGTCCTCCGAAGAGGACGTTGTGTCGAGGAGATCGCATTAGAGAGTATGAGTATAAACGTTTCAATCCACGTCCTCCGAAGAGGACGTTGTGTCCCTGATG
>JABACB010000398.1 GCA_014237925.1 Alphaproteobacteria bacterium | reverse complement strand
GATCTCTGATGCGCTGATCAGTTGCCTTGTCAATGCAGTGTCGTCGACATCGGATATTGTCAAGGAGAACCTATTGCCCGAAATATCGTTTTTGGAGACGAGGATAGAGTTGGAGGAATCTCCATTAAAGACAAGACGCACACCCGACGAACCTTCATTTTGGAAGTTTATCAACCCCGTCAAGCCCATCGCATCGGTTACCCATGCGGTATCAGGGGCGTCGACATAAAGGCGCAGAATGTTGCCCGTGGCAGACAGCTGTTCGATGGTGTCCGCCCCGTCCTTTCTTAATCCTGTGTGGTAATAGACATAGGTGTCCGCGCCCGCACCGCCGTCCAAGTAGTCGTCGTCGCCGCCGCCTTCGAGTCTGTTGGGGGCGTCGTTGCCCGTGAGCTTGTCTGCGTATTCAGTGCCGATGACATTCTCAAAGTTGGAAATCGTGTCGCGCTTATCTCCAACACGGTTGTCTTCTAATGCGTCGTAGTCGTTCGCTGTCTGTCCTTCCAA
>JABACB010000397.1 GCA_014237925.1 Alphaproteobacteria bacterium | reverse complement strand
CCGATCTTGCCGCCTCTGCGGTCGCGTTGGTCTTCGGCGGAGAGGGTTTCCTCTTTCGTCGGACGGCGCACCTCGATGTTACTGCAGGCGCTGGCGAGCAAGGCGAACACGAGCGTTGCGCAGAGGCACAAGCGCACCCACAAGCGCGAGGGATTTTTCGAGAGCATGGGTGCAACTATAGCAAAGGGCGGCGTTTTCGCCAAGAAGTTTGCCGAAGGAGGTTCGCCCAAAGAGACGGGGAGATTGTCTGTAGGACTTGTCCTACGAGATGGCGGTCGGTGAAAGCCTACGGTATTTGTCAGGACGGTAAATCTGCTTACCATCGGAAAGAGGGATGGTATCGGGCAGCTGGCATTGCTCGATGAGCTCACGGCTTATAGGTATAATATTTTCTTCTCCGTAGATTTTTATTTTTCTTTTGTTGGGAATTCTATTCTCTATTATACCTACGATAGATTCTTTGTGATAATTTTCTCTTATTCTCTTTAACAAAGGAACAAAGTCA
>JABACB010000396.1 GCA_014237925.1 Alphaproteobacteria bacterium | reverse complement strand
GTCCGCGCCGTAATGGATGCTGTAGCGACCGTCCGCGTAAGCAGACGACAGAATCGTCACAGAGTCAGAGTCGCTACCGACCGAGACGACCACATCGCCATTCTCATCACGCGAGAAGACGAAATCGCCGAGATTTTCCACATCTCTGAAGTAGAGTCTTCCTCCGTCTGCATCGTTTCGGATGATGTCTGCACCGTGTCCTCTTCCGAAGATATAGATGTCTGCTCCTTCGCCGCCCTCAAGGATATCCGCGCCCGCTTCGCCGACGAGTGTGTCTGCGCCCTCGCCGCCGCGGAGGACGTTGTCGTCGCTGTTGCCTCTCAAGGCATCGTCGTGATCCGAGCCGATTAAATTGTTGATGCCCGTAAGCCTGTCGCCGTCAGCCCAGCCGAAATAGGCAGTGGCAGGATCGGTGAGAAGGGCAACCCTGACCTCCGAGGTCGAGCCTGCGTAGCTCACCCAATCTGCTCCGCTTGAGCCTACGAAAGTATCGACAGCATCGGTTGCCA
>JABACB010000395.1 GCA_014237925.1 Alphaproteobacteria bacterium | reverse complement strand
ACGTCCTCTTCGGAGGACGTGGATTGAAACGCGTCCTGCATCGTAGACATATGTGAGACCTGGGGACACAACGTCCTCTTCGGAGGACGTGGATTGAAACATTGCATCAGCTGCAGCAGCTGGATTGGAATATAGACACAACGTCCTCTTCGGAGGACGTGGATTGAAACGTAAACGCGTGCTTGTAAAATACCACTGTATGGGGGACACAACGTCCTCTTCGGAGGACGTGGATTGAAACTTGTTGAGTGATAAAGATGGACATGAATATGTTAGACACAACGTCCTCTTCGGAGGACGTGGATTGAAACATATAGCATAATGACGTAGTACCACAATGCCCCCAAAGACACAACGTCCTCTTCGGAGGACGTGGATTGAAACACCATATAGTTGAATTGGTGGAACGTGGCTTGACGTGACACAACGTCCTCTTCGGAGGACGTGGATTGAAACTAGCGATGGTCTTGCATCTACGCAACAAGCACTAGGCGGGCACAACGTCCTCT
>JABACB010000394.1 GCA_014237925.1 Alphaproteobacteria bacterium | reverse complement strand
ACGCATAAGCCAAGTCCGAAACCCCCTCCGCCTCGCTTCTAGAACAAAACTCCGCCGTCTTAACCCCGTCAGGCAAAACCGCAACACCCGCACCAGGAAGAAACTTCAACACCGCAGGATTCGGAGTCGACTCCGTTTGAATAAACATAATACGCCACTCCCTCTGCTGCCCAATCAACGAAACTAATCAAAAACAATAACAAAAAAACACAACCCGTCAACCCCAAAGATCATAGCCAAAGATCATAACCAAAGATCATAACCAAGAATCATAACAAAGCCTCGAGCTCGTCCTCCGACAAACCCTGCGGCACCACCACAAACGGAAAACGAGACATCGAAGAAAATGTCCCGACAGAGCCCTTGCGCAAACGCAACGACGCCGACAAGTCCACAAATCCCCGAAAACTCACCACCACCATGGCAACACGATGATCACCCTCCGATAACAGCTTGTCGATCTCCTCCGCCGTATCCCCCTCCAACATCGAAAACGAAGGCAAAGAACA
>JABACB010000393.1 GCA_014237925.1 Alphaproteobacteria bacterium | reverse complement strand
AAAGCTGACGAAGTTTTGCCAGTTGCTTTCCCCGATGGGGGTTCCATCATTTAAGACGATGCGGATGGTGTTTCCTGTATTTTCTTCTTGGGTGATCGTGTCTATTCCGTCCTGTTGATCGGTCGTGTATCGATAGATGTAGGTATCTTCGCCTAATCCTCCTTCCAAAGTATCATCGCCCTCGCCGCCGATGAGCGTGTCGTCGTCTTCGCCGCCATAAAGCTCGTCGTTGTCCGCGCCGCCGTCGAGCCTGTCGTCGCCTGCGCCGCCTTGCAAAATTTCGTTGCCATCGAATCCGAGCAGGTAGTCGTTGCCGTCGGTTGTGCCTGCTGTCAGCGACGCTGCGGAAAGCGTTCCGTCGGGGTTCACGCTACCCAAGACGACATTCAGATCTTCCAAGTTTGAGTTTCTTACGTACTTGAAGTTGAAAGTTCCCGCTGCGTCGAAGTTTGCGATGATGATCGATCCTTCGTTACTGCCGTCGTTGAAGGTGATCGTGAGGGTGTTGTC
>JABACB010000392.1 GCA_014237925.1 Alphaproteobacteria bacterium | reverse complement strand
CAGCTGAAAGGAAATCGTCTGCGCTTTTTCGACAACGCGGTGTTGCTCAAGCGGGAGGACGGCAGTTATACCGACGCTGAAGACACGCCTTCTCGTATCGTCGAGGCGACCTTGGACTTGGCGAACAAAAAAATAACAAGGATAAAAACCTACGCTCCGAAAAACATTTTTGCCAAAGTGACCAGCGGTTATGATTTTCGCGACGGCAAGTATCTCATTTGTTATTGCGGCATCGCCAAGGATGTCTTCGGCAGCTACACCGCCGACCTTCGGAACAGAAAAAATTTCACAAGAACGGCAGAAATGTTCGAGTTCAACGAAGGTAGCGACCGCGAGCTGTTGCGTGTTTTCATCAATGGTGGCAGCTTTCGCCCTCGCTACTTTGACTGGAAAGAGATGGTCAAAGCGAAGTAGATTCTGAGTTCATCTGAACACGGGATAGGATTTTTCGTGCATTTTTTTATCGCCCGCCAAAAAACTTGACAGGCTGACAAAGACCGACTAAAGAGG
>JABACB010000391.1 GCA_014237925.1 Alphaproteobacteria bacterium | reverse complement strand
TTTATTACTCATCATGGGTAAGATCGTGAACATTAGATAAAGAAATTGAATGTTCAGAGTAAAATTTGATCAGAGTGAGATGATGGGAATAAACAGATTTTACAAGACCGTCATTTACCGTGTAAATTCTAGGTACAACAAGATCTCATACAAAAAACACTCAAAAATATGAAAAATATCATAAACCAAAAGTGGTATAACAAATCAGAACATATACAGGCTATTGTAGTATACAAAAATCATTAACGCCTATAGTAATCCACTTCCACCTATTTTGTATCCCCTCTAGTATTTTTATCAACCATGTGCTTTTTGACGTGCCCTACGAAGAAGTATTAATGATTTTTGCACATCAGTGATTCTAGAGGATTATTCATGGACATGGTGTAAATTTATCGTTTTTTACCCATTGCTAATTCCACTTAATGCCTTAATTTTCTTTCAAGTTTTCTTTTAAGTGCTATAAAAAATGTAGCTGAAATTGGTAAAAACGCCAATTTGAAAAAATCATC
>JABACB010000390.1 GCA_014237925.1 Alphaproteobacteria bacterium | reverse complement strand
CCGCAACGCGCATCGACTCCCCCACCTGCGGCGCCGCCAGCCCCACGCCTCGATGCTCGTACATAATTCGATACATCTCCGACACCAAATCACGCAATCCCCCGTCAAAACAAGCCACAGGTCGCGCTACAGAAAACAAAACCGACGACGGCGCAACATGCAAAAACCGACGCACCAGCTCTTCATCCTTGATCGAAGATTCAACCATCACGCCTCTGTCCCTAGCACGAAAAAAAACAACGCACAACCCACAACAATAAGCAAACATACACGTTAAACAACATACGTACACCCTTACATACAAACCGTACGCATTTTTCCTATAAGCGTACGTTTGGCGTACATTTAGCGTACGTACGCTGTACGCTTCCTCTCTCATCCCTCTTCGATACAAAAAACACCCCCTTTCTGAATTGAATCACAAAAAGACTTTCACAACCAATTGGTACTTGACATTTTCCGTGTTTATTATGAAAATGATTCTATGTTTATTATGAAAACAATCGCGCAGCT
>JABACB010000038.1 GCA_014237925.1 Alphaproteobacteria bacterium | reverse complement strand
AACAGCGTGTCGTCGCCGCCGTTGCCTTGGAGATAATCCTCGCCATCCAAGCCGAGGAGCAAGTCTGCATCCCCAGTGCCGATGAGCGCAGCATCATCCTTGTCGTCGCCATTCGTGCCGAGCGCCAGCTTGCCCAGCGGCGTATTGTCATAGCCGTATTGCAAGGTGTAGCGACCATCGGCATAGGCATCCGCCGCAATCCTCACCGAGTTGTCGCCTTCAATGATGAGCAGATCGCCCTCGGCATCACGCGAGAAGACGAAGTCTGCGATACCTGCCGCGTTGAAGAATCTCAGTACGCCGCCGTCGGTGTCGCCTTGGATGATGTCTGCGCCATAGTTGCCTTCGAAGATATACGCGTCGCCTGTCCCTGCTCCGCCTTCCAGAATATCATTGCCCGCGCCGCCGTAGAGCCTGTCGTTGCCCGCACCGCCGCTGAGTTTGTTGTCTCCCGCATCGCCTGTCAGCCTGTCTATCTCGCCCGATCCGATGATGTTCTCGACGCTACCAAGAGCCAAGAGACTGTCGCCAGCAGCGTCTCCTCCTGAAAAGGCGTTTCTTGCGAGGTTGACATCGACTCCGCCAGCGGAACTTGCGTAGGTGATCGTATCGACACCGTTGCCGCCGTCGAATTGGTCGTTGCCCGCGCCACCTTCGAACGTGTCGCCATACCCGCCGCCGTAGAGCTTGTTGTTGCCCGCGCCGCCTTGCAGCGTATCCACATGCCTGCCACCGAACAGCGTGTCGTCGCCCAAGCCGCCTTGGAGGGTGTCTGCGCCATCCAAACCGATGAGCAAGTCTGCTTCATCAGTGCCTGTGAGCGCAGCACCATCCTTGTCGTCGCTGTTCGTGCCGACAGACAATTTGCCAAACAGCGTGTCGGACGCGCCGTAGTATATGCTGTAGCGACCGTTCTCGTAGGCATCGGATCGAATCGTCACGGAATCGCTGCTTTCGAGCGCGCCTATGGTCACATCGCCGTTTGCTGCGCGCGCGAAGGTGAGCGTTTCAGGATTGTCCACACCGCGAAGGTAGAGCTTGTTGCCCGTTCCCTCTTCACCTTGGATGGTGTCTGCGCCGTGCCCTGCCTCGAAGAAATAGGAGTCTTCGCCCGCTCCGCCTCCCAAAATGTCGTTGTGCAACCCGCCGTAGAGCATGTCGTCGCCCGCGCCGCCTTGGATCGTATCTTCGCCGTTTCCGCCGTAGAGGGTGTCGTCCTCTCCACCGCCCGCCAGTATATCCCAGCCCCCGCCGCCGTAGATTGTGTCGTCGCCCGCACCGCCGTAGAGCATGTCGTTCTGCCTGCCGCCGAAGATATTGTCTTCTCCTCCAGCTCCCCGCAGGATATCCTCTCCATCCGATCCCAGCATAATGTCTTTCGTGTCGCCGAGAATCGCGGTAATCGAATCGCCTTCTGCCTCCGCCACCGAAAGCCTGCCCAGCAGCGTGTTTCCAGAGCCGTATTGTAGGGTGTAGCGACCATTGACATAGGCATCAGCCACGATCCTCACCGAGTTGTCGCCTTGAGTGATGAGCAGATCGCCCTCGGCATCACGCAAGAAGCCGAAGTCTGCCATACCTGCCGCGTTGATGAATCTCAGTACGCCGCCGTCGATGTCGCCTTGGATGGTGTCTGCGCCATAGGAGCCTTGGAAGACATATACGTCGCCTGTACCTGCGCCGCCTTCCAGAATATCATTGCCCTCGCCGCCGTAGAGCCTGTCGTTGCCCGCACCGCCGCTGAGTTTGTTGTCTCCCGCATCGCCTGTCAGCCTGTCTGCCTCGCCCGAGCCGATGATGTTTTCGACGCTGCCGAGAACCACGAGGCTGTCGCCAGCAGCTTCTCCTCCTGAAAAGGTGTTTGTTTCGAGGTTGACATCGACTCCGCCAGAAGAACTTGCGTAGGAGATCGCATCGCTACCGCCGCCGCCGTGGAATTGGTCGTTGCCCCCGTTGCCTTGGAGGATGTCGTCGCCATCCAAGCCGAAGATCAAGTCTGCATCCGTGGTGCCTGTGACCGTCGCGGTGCCTGCAACCAGGTTGCCGAGCAATGTGTCGCTTGCGCCGTAGTGTATGCTGTAGCGACCATGAGCGTAGCTACTCGCATGGATTGTCACGGAGTCGTCGCCGATCGCGATGACCACTTCGCCGTCTTCGTTGCGCGACAAGCGGAAGCTGTCAGCTCCCGTAGCGTCCTTGAAGTACAGCTTGCCTCCGTCGCCATCGCTTCGGATGATGTCTGCGCCGTGCCCGGCAGAGAAGACATAGGTATCCGCGCCCACCTCGCCGGAGAGCAGGTCGTTGCCCGCGCCGCCTTCCAGAATGTCGTTGTCAACACCACCATAGAGATCGTCGTTGCCCGCGCCACCTTTGAGATTGTCGTCGCCGAAACCACCATAGAGACCGTCGTCGCCCGCGCCGCCGTAGAGATCGTCGTTGCCGCCGAGTCCTGACAGGTGATCATTGCCGCCCCTTCCTTCGATTCTGTTGTTGGCTGAGTCAGCGCCTGTATCGCTGCCTGTATCGGTACCTATCAGGCGATCCTCGAACGCCGAGCCGACAATGTTTTCGAAATTTCCGATATAATTTCCAAGGGCGTCGTCTCCTGTGCCACGGGTAAGGAAAGCAGTAGCAGCCGTCGAATATTCAACATCGGACAGATCGATCCTAACACCACGACCGTCGTTGTTGGCATCCTGGGAGTGCTCGAAGCTGATAGTGTCTGTACCAGCACCGCCAATGAGGGTGTCGCTACCTTTGCCGCCTTCTATCCAATCGTCGCCCCCCTCGCCGTAGATTCCGTCTGCATCGTCGCCGCCGAAGAGCCAGTCGTCGCCGGCACCTCCAGTAATAATGTCCCTCCCCGCCCCTGTTGAAACGGGGTTGCCGCTATTGACATTCCAACGATGTTTACCACCCAACCCAACGAACACGATGTCCGCATTGACAGAAAAATCTACATAGTTATCCGCAGGCTCTATCACTCTTATCTTGCCGAGGAGAGTGTCCCCTTCTCCGTAATGCAGGGAGTAGCGATCGTTGGCGAAGGAGGCAGACACAATCTTCACGGAGTGGTCGCCTACCGAGATGGTCACATCGCCATTGGTCGCACGCGAGAAGGTGAAGCTGCCGAGATTGGTCGCAGATTTAAAGTACAGATTGCTGACATCCGCCTCGCCTCGGATGGTGTCTGCGCCGTCGCCGCTTCTGAAGATGTAGGTGTCTTCTGCCTCCCCACCTTCCAGGATGTCGTTGCCCGCGCCGCCTTCCAGGATGTCCTCGCCAGTCCAACCGCGGAGAATGTCGTTGCCCGCACCGCCTTCGAGGGTGTCGTCTCCCGTATTGCCGTAGAGTTCGTCGATGCCCGCTCCACCACGCACTGTGTCGTCGTCTTGGGCACCGTAAAGAACGTCGTTCCCCCCACCACCTTCGATGATGTCGTTGCCATAGCCGGCGTCTAATGTGTCGTCGCCCGCGCCCCCTAGGAAGGTGTCGTGGCCATCAGAAGAAGAAACAGTTTCGCGGATATTTCCACCGTATTCCGAGGAAATCACCAAGTTTGAACCTCCAGTGGTTGGGAAAATCCAACCCACTGCCCTATCATCCGTATTCACAAAAAGGTACCCCAACTCCGTGTTTCCAGCGCCATAAAACACTTTGTAGACATCGTCGGCGACGGCGAAATTTTCGATCGTCACGGAATCGGAGCCGACCGAGATCTTCAGATCGTCGCCGTTACGCCGAAAGGAGAAATCTTCATATCCTTCGGCGCTTCTGAAGTGGAGATTGCCACCGTCGGAATCGCCCCGGATGATGTCATCGCCGCCCCCAGCATAGAAGATATAGGTGTCTGCGGCGTCCGCACCGCCGTTCAAGATGTCGTTGCCCTCGCCGCCGTAGAGGGTGTCCGTGCCCTCGCCGCCGTAGAGGGTGTCCGTGCCATCACCACCGTGGAGGAAGTCCGCGTCCGCGCCGCCTTCCAACCTGTCGCCACCCGCCCCGCCGCGGAGGATGTCCTCCCCTGCGCCGCCGTAGAGTTTGTCGTCGCCATCGCCGCCATAGAGCAAGTCATCGCCGCCATTTCCCATGAGGGCATCCCTGCTGCCAAAACCGAACATCAAGTCTGCGTTCGCAGTGCCTGTTATCTCCGTCTCCGCGTCGGAATCTTCTTGATCGTCGAAAAACAACTCGCCCAGCACCGTGTTGGCCGTGCCGTACTGCAGGGTGTAGACCCCATGTCCGTAGGCATTCTGCAGGATTGTCACGGAATCGCCCCCGATCGAGATGACCATCGCGCCCTCTGCATTTCTGGAGAAGGCGAAATCGTCAAGCCCTGTCGCACCCTTGAATTGCAACTTGCCACCGTCGGTGTCGCCGCGAATGATGTCCGCACCCCAATTTGCGTCGAAGACATAGGTATCCTCGCCCTCACCGCCACCCAATATGTCGTCGCCTGCCAAACCCTTGAGGGTGTCGTCACCACGCAAGCCCAAGATCAGATCGTCGCCCGTCGTGCCTTGCATCTGTCCGTCGGCATCATCGGTGCCTACGAACAGCTTGCCCAGCAATGTGTTATAGGCTCCATAATGCAACGCGTAGTTACCATTTTCGTAAGACGCGGCGTGGATCACCACTCCGTCACCGCCTACGCGGATCTCGATGTTTTTGGTGGTTCCTGTTCCGCTGCGTGCAATGGAGAAAGATTGCAAACCCGTAGCCCCCTTGAAGTACAGACTGCCGCCGTCGACATCCGAACTGATTCTGTCCTGGCCACCCCCGCGTGTGAAAACATAGATGTCGTTGCCCGCCTCGCCCTGCAGAATATCGTTGCCCGCGCCGCCTTCGATGATGTCGTCGCCCGTGCCGCCGTAGAGTCGGTCGATGCCCGTGCCGCCCTTGAGAATGTCGTCGTTGTCGCCGCCGTAGAGATAGTCGTCGCCCGCGCCGCCTTCAAGGAGATCGTCGCCTTCCCTGCCTTGGAGCCTGTCTACACCCTCGCCGCCCTCTAGGATGTCGTTGCCCAAGCCGCCGTGGAGCATGTCGTCGCCGTCGTTGCCCCAAAGAATATCGTCGCCATCGCCGCCTTCGATGTTATCGTCGCCCGCTCCGCCAAGGATGAAGTCTTTCCCATGCTCGCCTTTGAGGATGTCGTTATCGTTTCCGCCGTGGATTTCGTCGTTGCCCTGCCCTCCGTAGATCGTGTCTACGCCCGCGTGGCCGTAGATCGTGTCGTCGCCCGCGTTGCCGTGGAGCGTGTCGTCGCCCGCGTGGCCGTAGAGCCTGTCGTCGCCCGCATTGCCGTAGAGCGTGTCGTCGCCCTCGCGCCCCTCAAGAACATTGGCTTGGTCGTCGCCTGCAAGGATGTCGTCTAACGCCGAGCCGACAAGGTTTTTGAAATTAACGACGGTATCGCCTTCAGCATGCCCTCCGCTACCTGTAAAGGTGGACAAATCAACATTAACGCCCTCCGGGGAGACCATATAGCTGACGGTGTCCACTATGTCGTTGCCTACGAGGTCTTCCACCTCGCCACCCGCTTGTTGGGTTTTAGCCGCTGTTGCCATGCTTTTCTCCTTATATGGATACAATTGTTGAACTGCGGAGGTTCTCTCCATCTCACCAAGCCGACGCCCCGCTCCCTTTGGCATCTCTCGGACGAATCACAAGGCAATCTAGGGGGCGGCAACGGAAGAAGTCAACCCCATTTTTGCTTTTTATTTGCCGTTCACAAAAAGTTTACCTGAATCCCCCTCTCTCTGCTTTCTCGCGCTGCTTTCTCGCGCTGCTTTCTCGCGCAGACACAAGTGTCCGTTGCCACCTTGCAACCCAAAATTCTGCGATGTCGAGGTCTGCCCGTCTTTTTTTCAGTTTCCGATGATTTTTTACGCCGCATGCGCCACAGCATCAGAGCATTCGTCGAATCGCTCTTTCAACGAGGACGCGCACTTTACCAATGCCCTGCCCTATATCTCTTGCCCGATCCCCTTGTCCTTTTGGATGGCTGATTCGTTGTTTGTCTTTTGTCGCAAGCGCGGGGTTGTTTGCGGAGTGTTGCCTTGTTGTGCGAGATTCGGGAGCGTGGGAAGAAAATGGGGCGTTCCGCAGACGAGCTGAGCGCGAGCAAGCACAAGACGCTCGGCGTGGCGCTGAGAGGAGGCAGGCAGAGGCAAAGCTAGAGACAATCTGATAGGGCTTGTTGATAAATCTGTGGATAAGTTGGGAGGTGATTGTGGATTCTTGTAGACAAGATTCACCCCAACCTTTATGTTAGGGGTGGTTTGGGCGGGATATGAATTAAAGGTATAGAGTCGGTTTTTTGGCGTTTTCGAGAAAAGGCAGGAAAATCAAGGGTTTATGCTCAAAAACTGCATACAAAATGCGTTCGCAATGCGTTCGCATCGAAAAAGCAGTTATTTCAATGGCTTACGAGCCGCACATTTTCAAAAGGGCGAAAAATCGCGGCCTAGAGACAATGCCTAGAGACAGGCGGAGGAGTGAATTCTTTGATGATGAAAAACGAAAAAATACAAAAAAAATACTGGGAAACACAAACAAAAATCATGCATTTAATTAAAGAGGAATACCCTACTCTTAAATTTCTTATACTCGTCTGCTACTATGAAGCACTACAAGAATTATCTAGCCAAGCATTACATAACGAAAAGGCACAAGACAATGATGAAGAAGAAGGTGGTTCTATCAATGCCTCTATTACTAACGCCGACAACGAAGTTATTGCCAGAATGTACAAAGCAGTAAATAACATTAGCTTCTGGCAGAATTTTTTCATTAATCTTTTGTCGATGCCGCGTTGCACCATGCGTTTTGAACAAAAAATGCGGAATGAACAAGAAGACAAGGTGAATAAGGAGTCAAAAGGCAAAGAACCATCGGCTGGTAATTCGTCGTAGCGACGGGGATTCTCTCCCCCCTCACAGAAAAAGCGGACGAGAGGCAAGGCAGGCAAGGCACAGCGTCATCATAAACAAATCTGACTTCGCGCACAATATCACAACCCAATGTGTCATGACCCCCCAATGTGTCAAGACGATAGACGCGTAACAAGGGACGCGTAACAAGTCTGTTGCGCGAGCATTTGTGCTTCAGTAAAGAGCCCGCGCTCACGCAACAGACACACTACATGTATACCTCAGTACACCTCAAGAGTACGCCTCGTTGTAGCGCGCTCCTGCGGAGAGCTTTCTCGAAAGGATTCTCATCTCCCCCATAGGCGCGACAACGCCTTCTTGTCCCTAAAAGCCCGTCGCAGAAGAGAAACTGGCTCGCGGATACACAGAAGAAGCCCACGATTTTCCCCTTGCCAACCTCCCCCCCCCCGCGCTACAACATCATCCATGCTCCCCCGCCTCCGAAAACCTGCGCGCACCCTCAGCGCGCTCCTCGCAGCATTCGCGCTCACCCTCAGCTCGGCTTGCGCCAAAAAAGACAACGACACCATCCCGCGCCTCTCCCAACAACAAATCCAACAACACTTCCAACAAGGAACGACAGCCCTCAGAAACAAAAAATACAAGAAAGCCATCCAAAACCTCAAGGTCATCGCGCACGACCACCCCTACTCCGAACTCGCGCCCAGAGCGCAAATCCTCCTCGCGTTTGCTTACTACAAAAGAAAACAAAAAGCCGAAGCCCTCATCGAAGTCGAATCCTTCGTCCATGCATACCCCTCCTCACCCTCCCTCGCCTACGCCCTCTACCTTAAAGGGCTCGTCTACTTCCAAAATGTCCAGCACATCGAACGAACGCAAGTCGACATGACACAAGCCCAAGAAGCCTTCCAAACCCTCATCAACAAATTTCCCGCCTCCCCTTACGCACACGACGCCAAAGCCAAGCTCAACCTCGCGCAAACACAACTGGCAGCCCACAACATGCAATCGGCGCGCTTCTACCTCCGCAACAAACAACCCCTCGCCGCCGCCGAGCAAATCCTCGAAGCCCTCGCCGAGTACCCGACCAACCTCTACACACCCGAAATGCTCTACCGCCTCGTCGAAGCCTCCCTCAGCCTCGGACTCTTCGAAGAAGCCGTCCTCTGGCAAGACTTCCTCAACATCAACTACCCCCGAAGCCGATGGACACAAAAAGCAACACGAAAGACAGCAAAATCCAACGCACCCGAAAAAATCCGAACAATCGTCAGAATACCCGATAACGCATCCTCGCCCGCAGCCCTCCCTCCAAAACGCCCCACCCACCCCTGACACAAAAAAACCATGCTGGTCGAGCTCAGCATCCACAACATCGTCCTCATCGAAAAACTCGAACTCGCCTTCCAAAACGGACTCACCGTCCTCTCTGGCGAGACAGGCGCAGGAAAATCCATGCTGCTCGATTCGCTCGCTCTCGTGCTCGGCGCGCGATCCGATTCCTCCCTCGTGCGAAAAGGATGCAGCCAAGCCGCCGTCTCCGCGCAATTCCGAATCGCTTCCGAACACCCCCTCCGAAAAAACCTCGCAGAACACGGACTCAACATCAGCGACAACGAAGATATCCTCATCAGACGAATCATCAACAAAGATGCCAAAAGCAAAGCCTTCCTCCAAGACAATCCCATCTCCGTCAGCTTCCTCAAACGCGTCGGACAACAGCTCGTCGACATCCAAGGACAATTCGACCAAAGCCGCCTCCTCGACAGCTCAACGCACAGAACGCTCTTCGACGCCTTCGCAAAACTCGGCGAGCAAAACTCGCTCGTCGCCGAACGATGGCAGCACGCACAGAGCGCACGCGAACAACACACCCTCGCTCAACAACAAGCCGAGCAAGCAGCCCACGACGCAGACTTCACCCGACACGCCGTAGCAGAACTCGACGCCTTGGACCCCCAAAAAGACGAGGAGCAAAATCTCGAAGCCGAACGAAACCTGCTCAACAACGCAGAACAGCTGCGACAATCCCTGACCCTCGCCCACGCGATATTGGCAGGCGAAGAGAACACGCTCGACGCAGGAGCAGAAAGCCTGCTGGAAAAAACGCTCGCGCTGCTCGCCAAACAACAAAAACTCGCCGCAGAAATCCTGCAGCCCATCGTCGGCGCCGTAGAAAGCGCCCTCAACTCGGCGCAGGAAGCCCGCAGCCTGCTCCAAGACGCCGTCGAAAAAACGCACTTCGACGCCGAAAGACTCCAACTGCTCGAAGAAAGACTCCACGCCCTCAGGTCCGTCGCACGCAAACATCGCATCCCATGCGACCAGCTGCCGAACCTGTCGCTACAACTGCAACGACGCATGGAAATCATTCAAGACGACTCCGCCGAGCTGCAACGCCTGGATGCCCTTGCACACGATGCCGAGCAAGCCTACGACACGGCGGCGCAAGAGCTCTCGCAAGCGCGCGGTGAAGCGAAGCAACCCTTCGAGGAACAAATCAACGCGCTGCTACCCTCCTTGAAGCTGGAGCAAGCCCGTTTTGAAATCCACCTGCAGCCCACAGCACCCGGCGCAGCAGGACTTGAGTCGATCACCTTCCGCATTGCAACGCTCGCCAACTACGCGCCCGACAAGCTCCACAAGATCGCCTCGGCAGGAGAACTCAGCCGTGTGCTGCTGGCTGTCAGCGTCACCCTCGCCGATACGGGGCTCGCGGGCTCGCTCGTCTTCGACGAGGTCGACAGCGGCATCGGCGGCGCCACCGCCTCCGCCGTCGCCCGACAGCTGCGACGCCTCGCGCACAAAAGACAAATTCTCGTCATCACCCACTCGCCGCAAGTGGCAGCCTGGGGACAACAACAGTTCCGCGTCGAGAAACGACAAGGCGAAAACGGCACGACAACTCGAGTCGTCGCGCTCGACAGCCACGCACGACGCGAAGAAGTCGCACGCATGCTGGCAGGCGCGACGATCACAGAGCAAGCGCGCGAAGCGGCGCAATCCCTGATGAACGCCGCCGACAGCGAAGCCTCCGAAGAAACGACGAGCCTCCGCTGATCTGGAAACGAAGAGCATGGCAGAGAAAACAGCGAACAAAAAGCAACCGCTCGAAAGTCGTCCTGTAGAAAGCCTGTCGCTCGAAGAGGCGCGGGCAGAGCGTGTGCGCCTGGAGCGACAGATCCTCGATGCCGACCGTCGCTACCACGCCCAAGACGATCCCGAGCTCTCGGATGCCGCTTACGATGCGCTCAGAGAACGCTTTCGAAAACTCGAAGAACGCCGAAAAAAAAACACGACGACAAACGAGGAGAGTCCTCCCCCCTCTGTGTTGGATTCTTTGGGAGCGCCGCCTGCGCCTGAGCTCAAAGAGGTTCGCCATCCGCAACCCATGCTTTCGCTGAACAACGCTTTCGGCGAAGAGGATGTTGTACGCTTTCTGAACGGCATTCGACGCGACTTGAAGTTGGCGCGCGATGCGCCTGTCGCCGTGTTGGTCGAGCCGAAGATCGACGGCGTGAGCGCCAGTTTGCACTATCGCCGCGGAGAGTTTGTTTGCGGGGCTACGCGCGGCGACGGCAAGCGGGGAGAAAATGTGACGGCGAACCTGCGCACTGTTCGAGACATTCCGCAACAGATCGAGAGCGCGCTCGATTTCTTGGAGGTGCGCGGCGAGGTCTACATCGAGAAGGAGGACTTTCGCCTTCTGTGCGAAGAGCAGGCGGAGAAAGAGGAGAAGGTTTTTGCGAACGCGCGCAACGCGGCTGCGGGCGCCTTGCGCCAGCTGGACGCTAGGGTGACCGCCTCGCGTCCGTTGCGTTTTCAGGCTTGGGGGATGGGGGCTTTCTCGCAGGGCGAGACGGAGGCGAAGTTAGCGCTTGCCTCCCGCGCCGAGGAGCAGATGCTGCTGTTGAGGGAGGCGGGCTTGCCCACAGTCGAGACCTATCTGTGCGAAGACGAAGCCGCGCTGTCGCGCTGTTTCCGCGAGCTGCGCGCACGGCGCAACGACTGGCCGTTCGAGGCGGACGGCTTGGTCTACAAGGCGAACAGTTTACGCTGGCAGGCTTTGTTGGGCGAAGGGAGTCATCATCCTTTGTGGGCTGTTGCGCACAAGTTTCCTGAGTGCAAGGTTTCGACGCGCGTTCTTGGCATCGAAGTTCAGGTCGGTCGCAGCGGCGTTCTGACTCCCGTAGCCCACCTGCAGCCGGTGATGGTGGGGGGAGTGAGCGTTTCGCGCGCCACCTTGCATAACGAGGAGGAGCTACGACGCAAGGATATCCGCATCGGCGACTGGGTAGAAGTTGTACGCGCGGGCGGCGTGATCCCCAAGGTCGAGCGTGTCTTGGTAGAAAAGCGTCTGGAGGCTGGCAGCAAAGTTGCTGCTTCGTTTGTTTTTCCGCGGCGTTGTCCTGTTTGCGGCGCGGCGGTACGGCGCAGCGAGGGTTATGTTGCGTTGCGTTGTGTGAATCGTTCTTGTGCTGCGCAGCGGGTTGCGCGATTGCGGCACTTTGCTTCCAGACTTGCCTTCGATGTGGAGGGGTTGGGGGAGAAATCGATCGCCTTGTTTTGCGAGCAGGGATTGTTGGAGGAGGTTGCCGATGTGTTCGCCTTAGGCAAGGCGGAGAATCGAGAGAAGATTTTGCGCTTGGAGGGCTGGCAGGAGAGGTCTCTGGATAATTTGTCGGAGGTGATCGAGCGTCGCAGGCGGATTGTTTTTTCGCGTGTTTTGTACGGGTTGGGGATTCCCAGCGTAGGGGTGACGCGTGCGCGCGAGATTGCGGAGCGCGCGGT
>JABACB010000389.1 GCA_014237925.1 Alphaproteobacteria bacterium | reverse complement strand
CAACATCATCGGCTCGGTTGGCAAAGACACCCTGACAGGCAACAGCGGCGACAACATCCTGCGCGGAGGCGCTCGCGCGGACACGCTTACAGGCGGCGCGGGCAACGACGAGCTCTACGGCGGCGTGGGCCGCGATTCTCTCCACGGCAACGCTGGCGACGACATCCTCTACGGCGGCACGAGTGTGGATACCTATGAATTCAACAAAAACGACGGCACGGATACCGTTGTCGACGACGGCGGCACGCTGCGATTCAAAGATGCGGCGAGTCTCGATGATTTCTCCTTCGTGCGCAACAACGCTGGCGATGTGACCATCAGCATTGGTAGCGACTCGGTGACGATTGAGGCTGCTTCCTATGCCAATGGTCGCTACATCCTAGGATACTTGGGGTACAATCTGTTGGGTAGTCTGACGCTCGGCACAGATGGCGACGACAAGGGCACGGCGGCACTCACAGGGACGAGCAATATGGACGTGCTGGTCGGCTTGGCAGGCGACGACACACTCAA
>JABACB010000388.1 GCA_014237925.1 Alphaproteobacteria bacterium | reverse complement strand
CGAGCCGACGATGTTTTCGATGTTTTCGTAAGTGTCTCGTTGCGCAAAACTCCCTCTGTTGTTGGCGGGCGCTTGCAAGTCTGCCGTCACGCCTCCGTCTGCGTTCGCGTAGCTGACGGTGTTTGCCTCTTCGTCGCCTGTAAATGCCTCGGCGCTTGCTGTGGCAAGATACGATGTTGTGCCTGTCACTTGAACAGGGGTGGGAGGAGTGGGAGGAGACGCGCCGCCGCCGCCGTTTCCGCCGCCGCTCGGTTCGCCCCCGCAACCTTCGAGAAACACGCCGAGCGCGCTCGCAGACAACAGCGCATTCAAGGCTCGGCTTTTTCTGTTGTTCCCTTTGTTGTTCTCGCAGGGCGAGGGGGGCATGGTGACGATCATGGTGTTCTCGGGTGTTGTTGTTTGTCCTCCTCACAAGGATCGCCCAAAAAGGAGAACATCGATGATTTTATACAACAAACAAGAGCGTGTCTACACTAAAAAACAAAAATTAAAAACAACACGCTGGCAAGCCCT
>JABACB010000387.1 GCA_014237925.1 Alphaproteobacteria bacterium | reverse complement strand
GTTGCTCTCACTTCCCTCGTTGCCCTCACTGCCTTCGTTGCCCTCACCACCCCCGTTGCCCTCACCACCTTCGTTGGTTTCAGATTCGTCCTTTCTAATGCCATTGCCGTAGATAATGTCGTGACCATCGCCACCATCA
Organism: Alphaproteobacteria bacterium; assembly: GCA_014237925.1. GTDB lineage: Bacteria > Pseudomonadota > Alphaproteobacteria > JABAAW01 > JABAAW01 > JABAAW01. Next base: position 376 of record JABACB010000387.1, on the reverse strand, counting down.
ATAACATCGTTGCCCGCACCACCTTCTATACTGTCATCACCCGCACCGCCTGCGATATTGTCGTTGCCCGAAGTGCCTTCAAGCCTGTCGTCGCCCGAACCGCCAAAAACAAGGTTAAAACCACTACCTGCATCACTACCAGGATCGCTGGCACTGTTGCTACCACCAGCACCACAACCTTCCAAAAACACGCCCAGTGCCGTCGCAGAAAGCAAGGCGCTCAGCGCACGCGTCTTCCTATTGCGCTGACTAGCGCCTTTCCCTCCGACCTGCGTGTTGTTAGAATAGGACGCCATGATTCTTGCTCCGTGTAAGACTGATGATACAAAAGCGTCGAATCCCTAGTATCAGATCAACAACGCTTCCCCCCTTTTTC
>JABACB010000386.1 GCA_014237925.1 Alphaproteobacteria bacterium | reverse complement strand
TGGGTTTTCTCTTCCTCTGCAGATTTTTTGGAGCGAACAATAATTTGTGTTCAGGGTGCGTTATTGGAGGTTGTTAAGCAAGTGATTTCTCGTGTGAGGGGGAGACTGAGGGTGTGCTTTTGCGCAAGCGCAACAGACACGTTTTTTGTGTTGGCGGGCGGGCGCGACAGAGGCGTGAGTCCTCGTTATGGACGCGCGTTGCAAGCAACGCGCTACGGCGGCGGGGGTAAAACCTCCCACGAAGACTCCGCGTCAGCGGGCGCGCTTTGCGCGCTTTCTACGCACGACTACCATTTGCTCTCCAATATTGTCCATGGCTTCTCAAGCTCTTCTCCGCCTCCAATGTCTGTAGGTATAAGACAAGCCAAATTAAAAAGGGTGGTCAATTCAGCGTTCGAGAACTCAATTCCTTTTTCATTTTCGGAAAACAAAATACCTGCCAGTCTTTGCTTTGAACGCAGCTCAACTCTCGCATCCAAGTATAAAAAATATTTCTTAAGAGCTTCCTGCGCACG
>JABACB010000385.1 GCA_014237925.1 Alphaproteobacteria bacterium | reverse complement strand
TCCGAAGTTTCGCCGTCTGTTGCCGCCGCAACACGATTCCAATTTTCTCCAATTGATTGTCTTCCTGCCTCATTTTTTCCTGAATGTCGCTTTCCGAACGCCAGTCCACTCGTTCCATACCACTTGAGCTTTCTCTCAATCCAAAGACCACAATAAACAACACAATATCAACATCTTACAGACCAAACCTCTGCGTTTTTCCTATCCTTTGTATTTTCCATAATATTACTTATGCGCCTAACAACGCAGAGAAGAACCTCATCCTATACATCCACCGCAGAATTCCTCCTCATTCCTCCCCTTTCCCCTCTTCCCGTCACAAAAGCTCGCAAACAAGCCGTTTTTCTCTGCCTTCTAAAATCCTTCCTCGAAACTCCTCCCTTGTCTCCTCAAAAACAAAAAGCCGTGTTTTCTAGGAAAGCGAGCGAAAAACAAAGATTTCTCGAAAAAACCATTCCCCCCTATTGACAAAAACGGCGAAAAACAAGGCTTTTTAAAAATCTCACAGAAAACATC
>JABACB010000384.1 GCA_014237925.1 Alphaproteobacteria bacterium | reverse complement strand
CAACCGACGAGGGAACGCCAACAATCGGAGAAATCGTCTCGACCGAAGGAAAAGTCCAAGTCGTACGCGACGGACTGGTGATACAACTGAACGCAGGCGATAGCGTCTTAGAAGGAGACATCATCAGCACAGGAAAAGGCGCAGAAGTGTTCATGCGCTTTACCGACCAAATGGAGTTCCGCCTAGGCGAAGAAGCGCGACTCGCAATCGACCAATACCTCTACGACGAGGTGAGCTCGAGCGGAATTCAAGTCCTCTCGATCATCGCAGGCGCATTCTCATACGCAAGCGGGCTGATCGCAGGGGCAAGTCCCACCTCCGTCAGATTGCAGACACCGCAAGGAGTGATCGGTATCCGCGGCACAAAAATCTTGGGCGAGGTCGGAGACGGAAAACTCTCCGTTACAGTCTTGGAAGGAAAGGTCGCTTTGCTACAAGAAGACCAAGAAGTAACCGTCCTTGACGAGTCGTTCGAAACCTTGCGTGTCGTATCCACAGACGGAGCGTCCGAGGTAA
>JABACB010000383.1 GCA_014237925.1 Alphaproteobacteria bacterium | reverse complement strand
CATGGTCGCTGGACACAACGTCCTCTTCGGAGGACGTGGATTGAAACTTCTGTCCACAGGTGCCCTTTGCTGACCTTGTGCCCTTTGACACAACGTCCTCTTCGGAGGACGTGGATTGAAACGTTCTGCTGTTAGTAGAGCATCATTAGCTTGAAATAAAAGACACAACGTCCTCTTCGGAGGACGTGGATTGAAACTATGACGGCTCTACAAATACGCCCGCCTTTTCTGGACACAACGTCCTCTTCGGAGGACGTGGATTGAAACGGCAACTTCCCACGAGCAGCTTCTAGGCGTAGTTGACACAACGTCCTCTTCGGAGGACGTGGATTGAAACAATCAAGCGTTTATCTAAAAATACGGCTTTGTATTGACACAACGTCCTCTTCGGAGGACGTGGATTGAAACGCATCCACGTCATCAATACGCTCGGTCAATATTTCGAGACACAACGTCCTCTTCGGAGGACGTGGATTGAAACAGCAAGCAACCGCACGGGGCATGACGTTTGGACAAG
>JABACB010000382.1 GCA_014237925.1 Alphaproteobacteria bacterium | reverse complement strand
GCGATGCGGGCAACGACTATCTCTACGGCGGCAAGGGCGATGACAGGCTCTACGGTGGCGATGGAGACGACGAGCTCTATGACTACAATGGCGACGGCACCCTCGACGGCGGCGCGGGCGACGACATCCTCCGCAGCAGTGATGGTGAGGATACCCTTGATGGCGGCACGGGCGATGACAACCTCGACAGCGGAGCGGGCGACGACATCCTTCACGGCGGCGCGGGCGACGACATCCTCGACGGCGGCTGGGGCGCGGACACCATCGATGGCGGTGTGGGAACAGATACTGCTTATTATATCTATAGCCGTGGGGTCAGGGTGAGCCTGTTGTTGCAAGGACAAGCGCAACAAGACTTTGACGGCAGCCACGGCTTTGTTGCAAACAACAATCAAGCCGTGGGCGACATCCTCACCAACATCGAAAATATTAGGGGCACAAGTAGTAACGACTGGCTGACGGGCGATGGCAACGACAACACTCTTACGGGAAACCAAGGCGACGACCGCCTTGAGGGC
>JABACB010000381.1 GCA_014237925.1 Alphaproteobacteria bacterium | reverse complement strand
ACCGCACGTAATCTCGAGCGCGTCATCTACTACGAATCCTGGATTGTTATCGACAAGGGCGACACTCCTTTGTCCGAGAAAGAGCTCCTTACCGAGGACGAGTATCGCGAAGCGCGTCAGATGTATCGCGATTCCTTCCGTGCCGGCATGGGCGCTGAAGCCGTTCGCGAGCTTCTTGGCAAGATTGATCTCGACTCCTCGGAAATTGAACTCGCCGAGCTCATCACCCAGACCCGCAGCAAAGCCGAGCGGAAGAAACTCGCTAAGCGCCTGCGCTTGGTTGAAGGCTTCAAAAACTCCGAGATGCGTCCCGAGTGGCTCATTCTTACCGAGCTCCCTGTCATCCCGCCGGACCTCCGTCCGCTTGTGCCCCTCGAAGGTGGTCGCTTTGCAACCAGTGACTTGAACGACCTGTATCGTCGCGTCATCAACCGCAACAACCGTCTCAAAAACCTGCTCAGCCTGCGTACGCCTGAAGTGATTATTCGCAACGAAAAGCGGATGCTCCAGGAAGCGGTT
>JABACB010000380.1 GCA_014237925.1 Alphaproteobacteria bacterium | reverse complement strand
TGTCCAATTTCATGCGCGCGGGCGGTCCTCAACGATCCTGTTTCAATCCACGTCCTCCGAAGAGGACGTTGTGTCCCGATGGCACACGGCGTACAATTAGTCTACTTGTAGTTTCAATCCACGTCCTCCGAAAAGGACGTTGTGTCTACACGTGACAAAGACGGCACGCACCCGACGCAAGTTTCAATCCACGTCCTCCGAAGAGGACGTTGTGTCCATTTTAAAAATTGTTTCTCGCTGCTGGAATGTGTGTTTCAATCCACGTCCTCCGAAGAGGACGTTGTGTCTTCTTTTTTTCTATATACCAATTACAAATTCCCACGTTTCAATCCACGTCCTCCGAAGAGGACGTTGTGTCGTATAGATGGTATAGTTGGATCACTAGCTGATCTCAGTTTCAATCCACGTCCTCCGAAGAGGACGTTGTGTCTCGAAATCTATAACGGCACATACGTCAAGCGCGGTTTCAATCCACGTCCTCCGAAGAGGACGTTGTGTCGCAGAACCAGTACCATGAGTT
>JABACB010000037.1 GCA_014237925.1 Alphaproteobacteria bacterium | reverse complement strand
GCGCGTTTCGCAGAAACGCGCTACAATCTGGCAACGCGGTCGACGTTTGTATTTTGCTTGTATTTTCGCGCTTGTGTTCTCGCATACCCTGGAAAAAGCATGCCCCTTTCTCTCCCCCTCTCGCGTTTCTTGTCGTGTCTTTTGCCGCTCGCTCTCCTGCTGGCAGCCCCCCTCTTCTCCGCTTCCGCCCTCGCGCAGCAGCAAGCCACCCCCCGCCTCACAAGCTTGGAACAGCCCGTACGCGAAAATCCCCGCGCGCGCGCGCTCCGCGACGAATCGCTCGAACTCGCACAACGCATGCGCACGCTCGAACGACTCGTCGTGCGCCTCGACGAACACCTGAAACGACTCGCCAAACGCGAACAAGAAGAACGCACGCGACTGCTCGAACACTACGACCGCCTCGCTCAAGTGCTGCAAACACTGCTGTTCGTGGAACGCTCGCCCGAATGGGGACTCTTCCTGCATCCGAACGACGCGCTGGCAGCGCATCGCGGACAAAGACTGGCCGCTTGGCTCGCCCCCCACAGCGCCCGCACCGCACATCTTTTGGAGAGCGACCTCAAACGCATCGGCGCGCTGCAACGCGAAATCGACCGCAAAAAAGAACAGCTGAACACGCATCTGGAAGACGTCGTAGCCCTACGCCAACGCATCGCACGCTTGTCTGTACACAAACGCCGTCTGCTGCCCCTGACCGCCAAAGAACGCGCGGCGCTGAAAGCACGCGCGCAACAAATGGCAGCCGAAGCAGAATCGGTACAAACGCTGGTCGCTCGCCTCGACGCAGAAACGCTCGCACACCGAGGAAGCATTCCGCGCAACCTGCGCTCGTTTCCCGAATCCTCGTCTCGCCCCTCGAACCGAAACAGACCAAGCTTCGTGGTCGCCCCCGCCGAAGGCGCGTGGCTCAAGCGTTACGGCAGCTCGGACGGACACGGACAAACGCTCAGCGGCATCGTCATCGAAACCGAAGCCGCCACAACCGTCCTCGCCGCCTTCGACGGACGCGTCGTCTTCGCGGATACCTTCCGCGACCAAGGCAAGCTGCTGATCGTAGAACACAAGGGCGGATACCACACCGTCACAGCCAACCTCGCCGAACTCTTCGTCTCGCTCGGACAAGCCGTGCTGGCAGGAGAACCCATAGGACGCATGGGCGCACAAGAAAGCACCCTCTACTTTGAAGTGCGACAAAAAGGCAAACCTCTCGATCCCAAACGATGGCTCAGAGAAACACCCCGCCGCAGAGCCTTCCTGCAACAATAAACTCAACAAAACTCAACAAACCCGCCAGACAAAACGACAGACAAGCTGACAGACAAGCACCAACAACAAGACAAATTCCGCTCCAACAACGCACGCACAACTCTCTTCTTTTTTTTCTTTTTGTGCTATCCTGCCCGCAGAGTAAGAAGCAAGACTAAAGACAAGACTAAAGACAAGTCCAAAAGACGAGTTGTGAGCAAGTTGTGAGGAAGACTCGAATGTTTCGCGTTGTGAAGACATTGTTGCATAAAATGCCCACGTTCCTGCTGGGCGCGGCGGTCGCGTTTGCGGTCGTGCTTTTCTTTTCGGTGCAAAAGAGCGGTTCGGCTTCGGAGCGCGTCTCCTCAGACACCTACGCGCTGCTGGACGCCTTCGGCGAAGTGTTTCATCGCGTGCGCCGCGACTATGTGCGCGAGGTCGGCGACGAAGAGCTGATCGAGGCTGCGATCGAAGGAATGGTGTCGTCGCTGGATCCGCACTCTGCGTATCTGAATCCGCGTCGCTACCGCGAGCTGCAAATCAACACGCACGGCGAGTTCGGAGGGCTGGGCATCGAGGTGACCCTCGACGAAGAATCGGGCGCGGTCAAGGTCATCTCGCCCCTGGACGACACGCCCGCGATGCAAGCCGGCATCCAAAGCGGCGATCTGATCGTGCGCATCGACGATACACCCGTGCGCGGCATGACGCTGGACAAAGCCGTCGATATCCTGCGCGGTCCTGTCGGGAAGGAAGTGACCCTGACGATCAAACGCGGCGACGCCGAGCCCTTTGAACTCACGATCGAGCGTAAGCTCATCAAGCTGCGCGTCGTGCGCACGCGATTGGAAGGAGCTGCACGCGACGGAGTCGTGGGCTATGTGCGCCTTGCAGGCTTCAGCGAGAAGGTTGCAAAAACGATGAAGCGCGAGATCGAAAAGATGAAAGAAGAAGCCACGTCGCCCATCGTGGGCTATGTGCTGGACTTGCGTAACAACCCCGGCGGTCTGTTGGATCAGGCGATCGCGGTTAGCGACCTCTTCCTCAGCGGCGGCGAGATCGTCTCCGTGCGAGGCAGAGGCGGCAAAAATCATCAGCGTTTTCAAGCCTCCAAGAACGATATCACCGACGGCAAACCCCTTGTCGTTCTCATCAACGGCGCGTCGGCGTCCGCCTCCGAGATCGTCGCGGGCGCGTTGAAAGACCATCGTCGCGCCAAGCTGCTCGGCGAAAAATCCTTCGGGAAAGGATCGGTGCAAACCCTCATCCCTCTCAAAAACCGCCGCGACGCAGCTCTCAAGCTCACCGTTCAACACTACTACACGCCCAGCGGAACTCTGATCCACAAGAAAGGAATCGAACCCGATATCCTCGTCTTGAAGAAAGAAAAAGAAACGCCAAGCGAAGGTTCGAACAAAAAAACAGACGAAGAAGAAGACACGCAACTACAAAGTGCCTTGGAACTCGTGCGCCTCGAAGCGCGCAGCACAGCGCAGAAGTAGCGGCGCACACGCAAAAAACGACGAGGGCTGTCGAAAGGCACAAGAGACGGCAGCCTAAAAGATCCTTCCAAAGCGATGTCCCAAAGCGATGCCATGAGCGACGATCGTCAGAGAGAGAGCCAAGAGAGTTTTAGAGACAAACGGCTGAGACTTGAGGCTGTATGACGAGCAAGGACGCTCCCTTCGTTGCACCCCCTCCGCAAGACTCTTCTCAGGGTTCTTCGCAAGGTTCTTCCGACGAGTCCGATCCTGCCGAGTCTGTTGCCTCTGCTCCCTTGCCTGAGATCAGGCTGCATCAATCTCGGGGCGGGATGTGGCATCGTCTTTATGTTTGGACTTGGATCGCCACCCTGAGCGTCATCGGCTTTTTGGTCTTGGGGCTCAAGACGATGTCGCTGCATAGCTACAGAGGCGACTTGTCGGATAGAGAGCAGGTTTCGCTACAGGTCGATCGTCTGCTTGCAATCCTGCGCGGACAGGTTGTGCCGATGACGGAAGGCGAAGCGGTTGTTTCGATGATTCCCTCGCTTTTGGAAAGCACCGAGCTCTACGGCATGCTGCCGATACGCTCTGCCGACGGCAACAGCGCGTGGCGCGCCTATCGAGCGCGGGTTCCGCTTACGCCGGGCAGAGGGAAGGTTGTCGTCATCGTCTCGGATTTGGGGCTCGACGACCTCGCGACAGAGCGAGCCATCGATCTGCCGCCCGCCGTGACCTTGGAGTTTTCTCCCTACGGACGCTCGCTCACGCGCTGGGCGCTGTTTGCACGCGAAAAGGGGCACGAGCTGTTGCTCTCTCTGCCGCTGGAGGGTTTGCCGGAAAGCGGCTTCGACGCAGGAGACCTCGCGCTCGCTCAAGGGCAAGGCGCGCCGGAAACGATGCATCGACTGAAAAGCATGCTCGGACGCATGACGGGTTATGTCGGCGTTGCAAGCGGAAATCCCTCGACCTTTTTCGACGACCGCGACATATCGCGTCCCGTCTTACAGGACCTCTCGTCGCGCGGACTGTTGTTCCTCGCCGCATCGTCGCAGACGAGCCAAGCCCTCTCCTACGCGCGCTCTTTGCGCATGCCCGCAGCCCGTCTCGACACAGCCTTTTCGCAGGCACAGACGCGCGAGCAGATCGACGAACGACTCTTTAAGCTGACGCGTCGCGTGCAGCGCAGCCGCACGGCGACGATCGTACGCTTCGCTCCTTTGCCGGCAACATTAGACGCCTTGAGCGCGTGGCTCGCTGCGCTCGACGATTCGCGTGCCTATCAGGTGATTCCGCTCACCGCCGTCTTCGCGCCGAAATCGGGACGACAGAGGAGCTTCTAGAATGATGCACGACACGCGAAAGGCACAGAACCCAGGGACACAAAACGCAGAGACGCAAAACGCAGAGACGCAGAGCAAGAAGCTCTACCGTCCTTGCGTCGGGTTGATGCTTTTGAACGCGAGGGACGAGGCCTTCGTCGGTCGTAGAATCGATCACCCCTCGTCTTACTGGCAAATGCCGCAGGGCGGCATCGAGGACGGCGAAGAGCCGTTACAGGCGGCATGGCGCGAGATGGGCGAAGAGATCGGCAGCGTCAACGCCTTCCTGCTCGCCGAACACGCCGAGTGGTTGCGCTACGACTTGCCGCCGTCGCTACGAGCAACATTGTGGGACGGGCGATACTGCGGACAGCGACAGCGGTGGTTCCTCTTTCGTTTCTTGGGCGCAGACAAGGAGCTTTCGGTTGCGACAGAACAGCCCGAATTTTCTCAATGGCGATGGCTGGCGTTGGAGTCTCTTGCATCGACGATCGTGCCGTTCAAGCGTGAGGTCTATGCGCGTGTCGTGTCGTTCGCGCGCAAGGTTCTTAGCGAGGGCGGAGGCAGCGAGGGCGGAGGCAGCGGGAGCGGAGGCAGCGGGAGCGGAGGCAGCGGGAGCGGAGGCAGCGAGGGCGGAGGCAGCGAGGGCGGATGATGCAAGGGCGAATGACGCAAGAGCGGATGACGCAAGAGCGGATGACGCAAGACTTGGACGCGCCGCTCGGCAAGCCGCGCGATCTCGGCGGCAGGGCGGATTATGTTCTCGTCTCCGACTATGTTCCCTCAGGCGACCAACCCGCCGCGATCGCCGCGCTCACCAAGGGCTTGCAGACAGGACGGCGCGACCAAGTTTTGCTCGGTGTTACAGGATCGGGCAAAACCTTCACGATAGCGCAGGTCATCCGCGCCGTCGGGCGCTCGGCGCTCATCTTGGCGCCGAACAAGACGCTCGCCGCACAGCTCTACGGCGAGATGAAAGGGTTCTTTCCTGACAACGCCGTCGAGTATTTCGTCTCCTACTACGACTATTACCAGCCCGAAGCCTATGTGCCGCGCTCGGACACCTACATCGAGAAAGAAGCCACCATCAACGAACAGATCGATCGCATGCGACACGCAGCAACGCGCGCGCTGCTGGAACGCAAGGATACGGTCATCGTCGCCTCCATCTCGTGCATCTACGGGCTGGGCGCCGTCGAGACCTACGCGCGCCTCGTCGTCGACCTTGTTGCAGGGGAGACTTTCTTGCAACGCCGTCTCTTGAAAGAGCTGGTCTCTCTACAGTACAAGCGCAACGACCACGCCTTTGCACGCGGCACCTTTCGCGTGCGCGGCGAACGCGTTGATATTTTTCCCAGCCACTTGGAGGATTGTGCATGGCGCGTCTGCTTCTTCGGCGACGAGGTCGAGCGCATCGATTCCTTCGATCCCTTGACGGGAGCCCTCGTCGAGAAGTTGGAGAAAATTCGCGTCTATGCAAACTCGCACTATGTCACACCGCGCCCGACATTGCGTCGTGCGATCGAGCGGATTCGCTCTGAGCTTGCCGAAAGGCTCGCCTGCTTGAAACGGGACGAAAAGCTGCTGGAGGCGCAACGTTTGGAGCAACGCACGCGCTTCGATTTGGAAATGCTGGAGACAACGGGTATGTGTCAAGGCATCGAGAACTACTCGCGCCACCTGACAGGACGCGCTGCGGGCGAGCCGCCGCCGACGCTTTTTGAATACTTGCCCGAAGACGCGCTGCTCGTCATCGACGAAAGCCATGTCACCATGCCGCAGCTCGGCGGCATGTATCGTGGTGATTTCAGCCGCAAGTCGACGCTCAGCGAACACGGCTTTCGATTGCCTTCTTGCCTCGACAACAGACCCCTGAAATTTGAAGAGTGGGACAGCATGCGTCCGCAGACGCTGTTCGTCTCGGCAACGCCGGGCGACTGGGAGCAGACGCGTGCGCAAGGCTCCATCGTCGAGCAAATCGTGCGTCCGACGGGATTGATCGATCCGCCCTGCTCGGTGCGTCCGACCGAGCATCAAATAGACGACTTGATCGCCGAATGCCGCGTCTGCGTCGAGCGCGACCAACGCGCGCTCATCACAACCCTGACCAAGCGCATGGCGGAGGACTTGAGCGAATACATGGCGGAGGCGGGCTTGCGTGTACGCTATCTGCACTCGGACATCGATACACTAGAGCGCATCGCCATTCTCATGGACTTGCGCCGCGGCGTCTTCGACATTCTGATCGGCATCAACCTGCTGCGCGAGGGTTTGGATATTCCCGAATGCGCGCTGGTGGCGATCTTGGACGCAGACAAGGAGGGCTTCCTGCGCTCGAAGCGCTCGCTCGTACAGACGATCGGACGTGCAGCGCGACACATCGAAGGGCGCGTCCTCTTGTATGCCGACAAGCACACCGAGGCGATGAACTACGCGCTCGAAGAGACCGAACGACGCCGTAGCAAACAGAAAACCTACAACGCCAAGCACGGCATCACGCCTGCAGGCGTGCGCAAGTCGATCGTCGAGATCATCGAACCCGCCGAAAAAAAGAAGAACGCCACTCGATCAGAAGGCGACGCGCTGCCTGAGAACGTGCGTGAGGTCGCGCTAGGAGATTATCTGGCTCTGTTGGAACAGCGCATGAAGACGCATGCGACCGACATGGCTTTCGAACGCGCCGTCCTCTTTCGAGACGAGATCCGAAAACTCGAGGCGGAAGACTGGTCGCACCCCCTCTCCGTCTTCAACTTGGACAAAAAACTGCTGGAAGAATGCTTGCCCCTTCTCTCTGCGAAAAAAAGACGGCGGCGCGCTGCGTAAAAACCGCAGCCCTCAATCGCAACCCTCAATCGCAATCCTCAATGACAATCTTCAACCGCAATCCTTAATCCTTATCCTTACGGGTATTTGCCTAGCCTTGCCTAGCCCTGCCTTGCCTTGCGCGCACGGCGTTGCGCGTTCTCGTCATCCACCACAGCAAGACGGCAACAAGCAGAGTCGCTACCGCGACCGCAACAAGATCGTAGACGATGCCGTTGGCGCGGATCGCTGCCAACGCCAAGGCGACAAGGCAGACATTGACGAGTGCCGTCGCGCGCACGACTTGTCGGGGTTCTCGTCCCTGTTCGATCGCTCGACGGAAGAAGTGTTGCTTGTGCGGCTGCCAAAACTTCTCGCGTCTGATAATTCTTCCCAGCAAGGTGAAGCCGGCGTCGCAATAGCCGTAGAGGGGCAGAATGACGGCAACCTCCCAGTAGCCGTGGCTGCTGGCGAGTAGCAAGAGGACGGCAAGCAAGAAGCCTGCGGGAATACTGCCTGCGTCGCCGAGAAAAATTTTTGCAGGTTGCCAGTTGAGCAGAAGAAAACCCGTCATCGTCGCAGCTAGGATGAGGGCGGAAAATCCGACCGACGCGTTGAAGCCCGTATCGAAGGCGACGATGCCTATCGCTACCAGCCCCAGACAGACGGCGACGACTTGCACGCCGCACATGCCGTCGCAACCGTCGAGGAAGTTGACGAAGTTTGCGTAAGCGACGATAAAAAGCAGTGCGAAGATCTTGTCAAGCGCATAGGGTGCGTATCCGAGAAGGACCTCGCCCGGAATGAGCGTAACGGCAAAAATCGCTGCAAAAATTTGTAGCGACAACCGATAGACAACCGACTTGGGCTTGAGGTCGTCGGTGAAAGAGCAAAGGCACAAGAAGAAAAGGACGGCAAAGAAGGTGAGGGAAAGGGTGGTGCTGTTGGGGTCGACGAATCGATACTGCGGCAGGAACAAGACGAACAATTTCGCGCTCAACAGAGAACCGATCGTCACAGCTACGACGACAAGCCCTGCCCCGTGAGGAATCTTTCCTCTGTGATGCGAGCCTATGTTGCGAACAACATAGCAGTCGTATCGCTCCAGCCACGGCATGGCGAGCAGGATACCGCCGTAGGTCGCGGCAGCAAGAAAGACGAAAGCGCCTGCAAGAAAACAAGCGTGGTAAAATTCGTATGAGAAAAAAAAGAAATCCATCGCAAAAAACTAGTCGCAAAAAACTAATCGCAAAAAACTGGTCGCAAAAAACTAATCGTAAGTGTTTCGCGTGCCTTCGCCTGTTTTCGAGTTCTGTGTTGTCTGCAGGTGTGTTGTCTGCAGGTGTGTTGTTCGCAGGCAGAGATACAAGCATGCCCCCTCGCTACTCGCCTCATCCCCGCGACATGACAGCACAGACAGACAAGGAAAGCAACGAGAGACGAGAGGGCTTTTCCTCTTCGCAAGGGGTTCTCTATAAGAGTTCTCTTCGTACTTGTTGCCTTGTCGTCAAGATTCGTGTTAGGGATTGCCAAGACTTAAGCGAAAACTTAAGCGGATTCTTGTCGCGTAGCTCTTGAGATGCGCGATCTTTTTACTCAAGAAGCGAACAAGGAGATTGTTCATGAAAAAAACTATGTTGTTACGGCTCGCTGTCGCGTCTCTGTGTGCGCTGGCAACGGTGCACGCAGCGCGCGCTGCCGACAAAAGCAAGACGATTGCGATTACCGACATCGTCGAGCATCCCGCCTTGACGGCTGTGCGCGAAGGGCTCCTGGAGACCTTGGCGGAGAAAGGCTTCAAGCAGGGCGAGAACCTGACCGTGATTTACGAGAGCGCACAAGGCAACCCTGCCACTGCGCAACAGATCGCCGATTCGTTCGTCGCCAAGAAACCCGATGTCATCGTCGGAATCGCAACGCCGTCGGCGCAAGCCTTGGTAGGCGCGACACGGAAAATTCCCGTCGTCTTTTCCGCGGTCACCGATCCCATAAGCGCCGAGCTGATTCCGCAGATGAAAAAACCGGGCGGCAATGTGACGGGGGTCAGCGACCTCTCGCCCATCGACAAGCATCTCAAGCTGATTCGCACCATCACGCCCAAGGTGCGCACGCTCGGCATCCTCTATAACGCGGGCGAAGCCAACTCCGTCTCGCTCGTCAAGCTGATCCGAGAGCTTGCACCCAAAAACAAGTTGGCGTTGAAAGAAGCCACCGTCTCCAAATCGTCCGAAGTTCTACAGGCTGCCCAAAGCCTCGTCGGCAAGGTCGATGCCATCTATGTACCGACCGATAATACGGTCATCTCCGCCTTCGAATCGGTCGTGCGCGCAGGCAAGGACGGAAATATTCCCGTCTATGCAGGCGATACCGATTCGGTCAACAGAGGCGCCTTGGCTGCTCTCGGATTCAACTACAAAGATGTCGGAAAGCAGACAGGGCAAATCGTCGCGCGAATCCTCAAAGGAAAGAACCCCGGAGCCATCAACGCGCAAGGCGTCGAAATCACCGAGCTCTATCTGAACCAAAGCAAGGCCGATGAACTCGGAATCAAGTTCGGAAAAAAGCTCACCGAAAGCGCAGAAAAAATCGTTCCTTGAAGCCTTTGCGCAAAACCTTCGCACAAGAGCCGCGTATAAGAGGATCGCTCCTTCAAGCCTTGCTGCTCAATAAGCGTTCCCTTAAGCGTTTCTTTGGCGCGGCTCTTGTCTCGTTTTGATTCCTCGCGCTCGGAACTTGCGTCCGTTTCCACAAGGGGAGGAAGGATATCCTTCCTCCCTTTGCTGGTGCGTCGTGCGTCTTCCGCGCTGAAGCAGAGCGAGACATAAGGCACCCCGTGAGCGTGATCGCCCTGGTCGGAGCCTTGGAGCTGGGCTTCCTCTATGGAATCGTCGCTGTGGGTGTCTACCTCTCGTTCCGCATCTTCAATTTTCCCGATCTCACCGTCGACGGAAGCTTTCCTCTCGGTGCCGCCGTTGCAGGCGTCCTCCTGGCATCAGGCTGGGGCGGCGGCGCGGGCGCGTGGCTCAGCCTGTTGCTAGCACTCGGCGCGGGATGCATAGCAGGATTCACAACCGCGTGGCTCAACCAACGATTCGGAATCTTACACCTGCTCGCGTCCATTCTCACCATGATGGCACTCTACTCGATCAACTTGCGCATCATGGGAAGGCCCAACATCGGACTCTTGAGCAAAAAGACCATCGTCGAAACCTTTCCCGCCGTCCCGTCGCTCTATCAGGGAATCTTGGTGCTTTCGTTCTTTGCGCTGCTCGTCTTCGTCGCCGTCTCTTACTTCCTGTCGACGCAGCAGGGCTTGGGCTTTCGCGCGACAGGATCGAATCCGCGCATGGCACAAGCGATGGGCGTCTCGGTCAAGAGATGCACCTACTGGGGCTTGGGACTTTCTAACGGGTTGGTAGCGTTGGCGGGCGCGTTGTTCGTGCATGTGAATCGCTTTGCCGATGTAACCTTGGGTTTCGGAGTCATCATCTTGGGGCTGGCGGCGGTCATTTCGGGCGAGAGTCTTTTGCGCCCTCGTCGCGTCGTCGTTGCGGTGCTGGCTTGCTTCCTCGGCGCGATTTTGTATCGGCTGGTGATCGCTTGGGCGTTGCATTCGGACTTCTTGGGCTTTCGTGCTTCGGATTTGAATTTTCTAACGGCGTTCCTCGTCGCGGCTGCGCTCATTGCACCGCGGTTGAGATGGGGCGTGCGTTTGGGGCGACTTTCGGGAGGAGATCGGGCGAGGAGGAGATCGGGGGGCGCGAGTGATTAGGTTGGAGCGTGTTTCGGTTCGCTTCGGCGAGGGGACTCCTTTGGCGGTGGAAGCTCTCGCCGAAGTGGATTTCGCGCTGGAGGAGGGTGAGTTTGCTACCGTCATCGGCTCTAACGGCGCGGGCAAATCGACCTTGTTGGGCTGTTGTGCAGGGGAGATCGGGGTGAGTTCGGGTCGCGTTGTGATCGATGGCGTGGATGTGACGAATTTTTCTGTCGAGCGTCGTGCAGGGATGGTTGCGCGCGTCTTTCAGGATCCCTTGTTGGGGAGCTGTGGTTCTCTGACGATCGAGGAGAACATGGCGTTGGCGTCGCGGCGGGGTTTTCGCCGAGGTTTCGGATTGGCGTTGGGGAGTTCTGTTCGCGCTGCGTTTCGGGAGCGTCTTCGAGGCTTGGGGCTGGGCTTGGAGGACAGGTTGAGCGAGCGTGTGGAGCGTTTATCTGGTGGTCAGCGTCAGGCGTTGTCGTTGTTGTTGTCTGTTCAGTGTGAGGCGCGCGTCTTTCTGTTGGACGAGCATACGGCGGCGTTGGATCCTCGGATGTCTTCGTTTGTGATGGACTTGACGCAGCGTTTGATCGAGGAGCGTGGGCTGACGACGGTCATGGTGACGCACAGTTTGAGTCAGGCGTTGCGTTTTGGCGATCGACTTGTTATGCTTTCGGGAGGTCGCATTGCCTTCGAGTGCAGCGGGGCGGAGCGTTCTCGTTTGCGGGTCGAGGATTTGGTGGCTCGGTTTTCTTCGAGCGGCGGCGCGATGGATTCGGACGAGTTGCTGTTGAGCTGAGTTTTTTCTGCGGGAGCAGGAAGCAGGAAGCAGAGAGCAAGAAACTCGAACACGAAAAATCCAAAAACAAAAAAACCAAAAAAACAAAGAGTAAGGACAAGGGGTAAGGAGGAGAAGAGATGGCTGGCAGTTTGAACAAGGTAATGTTATTGGGGAATTTGGGTCGTGATCCTGAGATTCGCTCGATGCAGAATGGGGGTCGATTGGCGAATCTTTCTATTGCGACTTCGGAGCGTTGGAAGGATAGGGAGGGTAATCCTCGCGAGCGTACGGAGTGGCATCGCATTGTGATTTTTGCGGAGGGGTTGGTGGGCGTTGTTGAGCGCTATTTGAAGAAGGGTTCGAAGGTTTATATTGAGGGAGCGTTGCAGACTCGGAAGTGGACGGATTCGAACACGGGTCAGGACAAGTATGCGACGGAGGTTGTTTTGCAGGCGTTTGGCGGCAAGTTGATTATGTTGGACAGTCGTGGCGGCGCTGGTGGCGGGGGAGGTGGAGCTGGTGGCGGAGACGAGGGGGGATATGGTGATTACGGGGACGGGGGACGTGCTACACAACAGAGTGGGGTGCAGCAGGATGGTGGACAACAGGGGCAGCATCAGGGTGGGCAGGGTGGACAACAGCGTGGCGGGGGAGTGGGTGCGGACGATGCGCTCGACGACGACATTCCGTTTTGATGTAAAGAAAAATTGTGTCAAAGGCATCCCACCAGAGTCTTCCGCGTAGGCTTTACGGCAGGGCTGTCGAGTGGTCTGTTTTGTTGCGCGGCGTGGATGAGTTGGTGGAGCTTTTTAGCAACGCTCCTCAGTGGGGAGATGTAGGGATGGCAATGGGTCAGATGGAATTTGGACCTGGTGCCAGCTGTTGCCATGCTTGTTGGTATTTACGCGAGGGGGGAGCGGATATGGATTTGCCGCGCAAGTATCGCGGGAAGGTTGATTTTGACGATGATTTTGAGCATGGGGCTTACAGCATGGCGGGTCTTTTGGGTTTCAAATGGAAGAGATTGCCTTCGTCTGCGAAAGGCAAGACTCCTGCGGAGTTGATGGAGGATTTTTTCCAGCAGAACGCGGATTTGTGGGGCAACGAGCATGGAGGAAAGATGCTTTACGAGCTGGAGGCTTTTGGCAAAAAGACAGCGACGAGGGAAAGAGAGGGGGAGAAGTTGAAGGTTTGGGAGCTTGCCGAGCATTGGCAAGGCGTGAGGGAGCGGATTGTCAAGGCTATGAAAAGTTAGCGGCGAAGGCTTGGGGATTGTTTCGCCATTCGGAGTAATCTTTTTTCTTTTCTGTTCCTCTGACTTTCCATTCTCTTATGCCCGCGTGTCCGTTCAGAACGACGCTGGCGGCGGTGCTGGCACTAGAAAATTTAATGTTTTTTGTGAAAATCAAAGTTTTCTTGTCGTCATTTTCTTTTAATGTTTTGTCATCAAGCAGTTCTTCACGGATGCTTTTGTTTTTTGGTGTTTGATATTTGCGCCTTGGCTCGATAGAAGCACAAGAGCCTTTGAGGACAAAAAAATCTCCATCGACCTGATTGGCGTGCGCTTCTACCAATGGGTGTGTTTTCGCTTCGTGGCTTAGATCGAACATAAACTCGCGGATAGTTTTATCGACTGCCCGCAAGGGATTAAGGAAATTGATATTAATGACAGGCAAAACGAGTTTAAGTTTGTGAATGAAATTGTATGGCGTTTGACTATCCATAGATGACAAGTTTAAAGGGGGTTTTTGTGTATTGTGGATAACAGCACGTTTTGCATCGCTGGCTTGCTTGATGAGTGTGGCTTCAAGATAATGGCAGTTG
>JABACB010000379.1 GCA_014237925.1 Alphaproteobacteria bacterium | reverse complement strand
ACATTATTCATTTATGATTAATTATTATAACTTTTGGAATGATCTTCATAAAAAAACACCACCAGTATCCGTATAAACTGTTACGTGAATGTGGATACGATGTTGTCGTAGCATGAACTCCCATATGTCTGTAAACACTTTGAATATATACCACTTACATGTTTTCAATCTAAGAACTGATGTATAAAATAAGAATATATAATGATTATTTTAATATTTATCATGTTAGTATCCAACAGAATAATTGTGTTAAATTATGTGGGAATTATAAATTATATACGTGCTAGAGTAATTAAAGATAATACTGGATCTGTTAATCCATGACAACTCTCTTTAATCAAAAAACAATACAAAGATTATGTAAAGATACATTGATAACAACTACACATAAAAAATATGTAAAAGAGTGGTTAAATCTTCTAGAACAAAATGCATTAAGAAAAGAAGAAGAAAATTATGATATATTCTCAGAAATTATATTGGAAAATATCCTAGGATATTCTCGTAGAGATATTAAACG
>JABACB010000378.1 GCA_014237925.1 Alphaproteobacteria bacterium | reverse complement strand
ACAGCATCGGCGGCGCGGGCAACGACGAAATTACGGGCGATCGCGAGGACAACATCCTCCAAGGCGGCGAGGGAGACGACACGCTGGAAGGCGGCGCGGGCATCGACACACTCCAAGGCGGCGCGGGAGACGACACGCTTGAGGGCGGCACGGGCATAGACATCCTCGACGGTGGAGGCAACACAGCCAAAGGCGACACCCTCTCCTATGAAAACGAGGGGAGCGGCGTGAATGTCGATTTGACGGGCGGAGGCACAAGAACGCAGACGGCGACTGATTCCAGAGGCAACACGCTCGACACTATCGAAAACTTTGAAAATGTCATCGGCAGCGGAGAAGACGACATCCTCACGGGCGATGGCGAGGACAACAGGCTGACAGGCGGCGACGGAGACGACACGCTATCAGGTGGCGCGGGAGACGACACCTATGTCTATCGCTACACAAGCAGCGAAAAGGACGGAAAGGACACGATCCAGCAGGAAGCGGATACAGGAAACACCATCCGCCTCGTCGTCGATA
>JABACB010000377.1 GCA_014237925.1 Alphaproteobacteria bacterium | reverse complement strand
GAAACATCGATAGCCTAACCCCTTTCTTCGCAGCGTGTGAGCGTCAGGCAAAAAAATCGACTGCAACAAAACAATTATCCACCGATTTTTGAAAAATCTGCCCTTTGCCTTCGACACGCCAACCCCTTCTTGCCTTTTTGAGGCAACATGGGGTATTTTCTGTTCTCTTGCTGTCTGCTGTTCAACCCTTTTGCTTTCTTGTCGATGTCACTTTCCTCCGACCATAGCGCAAAACATAGTGCACCTCGCGCGGCGCAACGCTTGCCTGACGAGGTCGCTAAGGACAGGCGAAAGGGATTGGATAGACTCAAGGGGCAACCTACCCATAGTCATTCTCATGGTCATTCTCATGGTCATTCTCATGGACGCTCCCACGATCGTTCCCATAGTCATTCCTATGATCGTTGCGCGCAGCCGCGCTGTCGCAAGCAGGGATTGTTTGCAGCACCTTGCGCGCACGAAGGGCAGCGATCAAGAACTTGGCTCTGTCTGGAGCACGTGCGCGATGCGAACAGCGCGTGGA
>JABACB010000376.1 GCA_014237925.1 Alphaproteobacteria bacterium | reverse complement strand
CGTTGTCCTTCCCTCCGAAGAGATTGTCGTTACCCGCTCCGCCCTCAAGCATGTCGTTGTCCTTCCCTCCGAAGAGGGTGTCGTCGCCCGCGCCACCCTCTAGGCGGTCGTTGCCTCCCAAACCCAAAATGACGTTGTCAAGCTCGTCGCCCGTGAGCCAGTCGTTGTTCTCTGACCCCTCAAGGTTTTCGATGTTGGTGAGGGTGTCGCTCACGGCTTCGTTGCCGTTGGCAGCAAAGCCGTGTTCTTCTTCAAAGTCCTGTTGCGCGCCTTCCAGCAGGAGGTTCACTCTGACCCCTTTGTCAGAGCTCAGATAGGAAGCCTTGTCTTCTCCATCGCCCCCGTCAAGGATGTCTTCGCCCGCGCCGCCGATGAGCGTGTCGTCGTCCTCTCCGCCGTAGAGGGTGTCGTCGCCCGCGCTACCATCAAGACGGTCGTTGTTCGCACCACCGTAGAGGAAGTCGTTGCCCTCTCCGCCCTCAAGGATGTCGTTGCCCGTGCCTCCGTTAAGGATGTCTTCGCC
>JABACB010000375.1 GCA_014237925.1 Alphaproteobacteria bacterium | reverse complement strand
GGCGGTGAGGGTACAGACACAGTTTCCTATGTGAGCGCTGGCAAGGGGGTCAGGATCGGGCTTGCCTTGCCAGGAGGCGTGCAACTTGACTTTAATGGAAAGTTCGAGCTTAACATCAACAACCACGAAGCCGTAGGCGACAGGCTCGTCGGCATCGAAAACATCAAGGGTTCTCGGTACCAAGACTGGTTGGTCGGCGATAACGAGAACAACGTTATTTTTGGAAACTCGGGCAACGACTTCCTCTACGGCGGCGGTGGCGATGACGTTATTTTTGGCAACGGGGACGACGACTTCCTTGAGGGCGGCGGGGGCGACGACTTCCTCTACGGCGGTTGGGGGCAAGACAACCTTGACGGTGGCGATGGAGAAGACACGGTTTCCTATCGCTATTCTGAACGAGCGGTTTTTGTGCAGCTTTCGTTGCAAGGACAACTGCAACAAGATTTTGATATTTCCAACGAGAACGAAGCCGTAGACGATGTTCTCATCAGTATCGAAAACCTCGAGGGATCAGAGTATGAC
>JABACB010000374.1 GCA_014237925.1 Alphaproteobacteria bacterium | reverse complement strand
ATGGAAAATCACGTATCTCTTGGAAGGCATGCAGGTTTTGATCCTCATACATAGAACCTAAATCAAAGGTTTTGTTCAGAATTCGAGATTTCGAGCCAAGTGTGGTACTGTTCAATCTCCGAGGGTTGCACAGGGGTGTTAAGGATCGGGAGATGATTTAATATTATATATGAAATTACAGAAGTTATGATAAGTTTCATAGAAATATTGATTATTGCGATAGGATTTGGATTTACAGGTATAACGATTTTGGCATTAAATAGCCAAATTAAAAAACAAGCGACAGTGTCTTCTACACAAATTTGTTTAAGTTTTTTTGAACGGTTGAGAAATGATGATTTTAGAAATAAAAGAAAAAAAATACGTTTAAAAGAAAAATTTGATTTAACGGAAGAACATAGTGATTGGATTTCATTAATGACATATTTGAATCATTTTGAACATATAGCAATAGCAGAAGATAGAGAAGCTATTGATCTAAATAGTACCATGAGTTTTTTTAATGGATATTTGAAACAAATGCGA
>JABACB010000373.1 GCA_014237925.1 Alphaproteobacteria bacterium | reverse complement strand
TCTGATTTGTCCCTGGCAATGTCGGGTACGAAAAACGCAGCGCGCCTGAGAGAGGCGTTGGCGATTGTTCTGAAAGAAAGCGCAGGAATCTTTCCTCCGCCTCTTGAGGACTCCGTCTTGGTCGCGCGTCTGTCCGCAGTATGCGCAAGATTCTGCGAGCGAACGCACCTAACGCCGCACGAACTGCTGTCCTTCGCTCAAGGCGATCGCTTCGATCCCGTCTTTCGAAACATGCTGCTGGAAAACTTCTCTGACAAAAGCACAGCCTTCTTTCGCAACAAAGAGATGTTTTCTTACATCAGCGAAAATGTGCCGCGAAACAACGCACAAAAAAAAGTGACAATTTGGTGCGCCGCCTGCTCGACAGGACAAGAAGCGTTTTCGCTCGCAATCGCTTGGCGCAGGCGCTTGTTGCGAGAATCCGCGCTCGAAGAGGAAGGAACGCGTCTCGTCGTCTATGCCAGCGATCTGAGCGCGCGTGCCGTCGAGACGGCGCAGGCGGGACGCTACAACAACTTCGATGTAC
>JABACB010000372.1 GCA_014237925.1 Alphaproteobacteria bacterium | reverse complement strand
ACTTATTAAAAGTCTTTGAGCTACAATGTAGTTTGCATGCCAATTTTGTAATCTTGAAATAACACCAAACAGCATTTTAACCTGTTAACATTGAAATGGCATATGAAATGTTTTTTGTTGTTATTTTTGTTTGTTTGCCTCACACCCTCCTCAGATTGGAAAAAAATCTGACGTCAAACACAGAAATTTATTGTCTTGGCCTAAACATTAAAACAAAATGATCAATAACAATGTCTATTTAATATGATCATATTATTCTGAGCTAAAAAAATATCTTCATACCTCCACTAAGATAATATGATTCAGTGTTCTCCCCAAGAATATTTTAAAGCATCAGGGAAAGTGAGGAGGATGCCACATTTTGATATTGTTTAACAATTGGTTACATCCAAATTAATTATTACATGTACATGTATAAAAAAACCCATAATTTTTTGTTTGTACAGACATAGGAAATTAAAAACAGATCCAATAAATAACCTTTATTACGAAAATCAGAAAAAAATATATTCAATTTTTGTTTTAAA
>JABACB010000371.1 GCA_014237925.1 Alphaproteobacteria bacterium | reverse complement strand
AAAATACAAAAAACCCGCTCGAAACTTTTGTAAGCGAAAACATAATTTGCAGAAAGAGGTATAAAAATAAATTTGCTTGTTTATAGTCATGCCCCATTCATACCATAACGAAATATAATAAAAATCTTTCAATTCAAAACGACGCAAAATAACAATAACACGCAATAGAGAATACAAACCTTCGCGAGGATGATACGGCAAAAACTCAAGACTGTCTTGTAAATACAAAAAACTCGAAACTCCTCGAAAATGCAAACTACCGCAATCTGACGAAGGATGTTCCTCAAGGGGATCCCAAAAATCTCGCCTGCGAAATTCTGAAGAAAGAGCAATTAAATTAATAATAAAAATACTGAAAGAACGACTAAATTTCTGCGTTGTTGAACCACCGTAACAACGATAATAGTAAAGCTTCTCCGGCAGATTATCCAAAACGCTTCCATGCAAATTGACAATACGAAAATATAAATCATCGTCCTCGCCGATAGGAAAAAATTCGCGGTATCCACCTACCGACAAAAGAGTCG
>JABACB010000370.1 GCA_014237925.1 Alphaproteobacteria bacterium | reverse complement strand
ATTCCAAAAGTTGAGGTGAGCAGAAACTCCTTTTGTTAAACCATTTCTAATAATGACTAATTGATCAAAGCCTATACCTAAATTCCGATTACCCAGTAATTTAATTTGTTCAGTAGTAAAAGTTATAGACTGCATTCTTGTATCGATAATGACAAAATCGTTTCCAAGACCATGCATCTTGCTAAAAAGTATGTTTTTTTGATTAGAAAATTTTCTCATGTGGTTTTATAACTTAGAGGTATCTGATGATCCAGTATAAATTATGCAGTGAAAAATTGATACCAATTTGGTCAAATTAAACTTGACCATTATAACTTGAAAGAATACATCAGGTAGCGGGGGCCCGTAGCTCAGTTGGTAGAGCAACTGACTTTTAATCAGTGGGTCACAGGTTCGAATCCTGTCGGGCTCACCACTTTTTCCGAAACCTTTTCACCTTTAATTGTTGTCAGGTTCCCGTGGGCGGAATAAACCAGATGAGGTATACAAACCAGAGAACCAGCAGGACAGGGATAAGAATAACCATATAA
>JABACB010000036.1 GCA_014237925.1 Alphaproteobacteria bacterium | reverse complement strand
TGCCTTTTATCACCAAAAATTTTGTTAAGCACAAATGCCCCCTCCCAAAACCTATCGCTTGTTCCGCCCGCTCGTCCTCTTCGGTCCCACCGCCAGCGGCAAATCTCGCCTCGCACTCGCCCTCGCACAAAAACTCTCCAACGACAACATCACGACCCACATCGTCAACTGCGACGCATTACAACTCTACACACACCTCCCCCTCCTCACCGCCCAACCCTCCGCAGAAGACAAAGCCCAAACCCCCCACCACCTCTACGCCGTCGTCAAGCCGAGCGAACGATTCTCGGCAGGAATGTATGCAGAAAAAGCAACGCACCTACTACAACACCTCCACTTGGAACATCCCGCCGATGCCGTCGTCCTGTGCGGAGGATCAGGGCTGTATCTTAAAGCTTTGCTCGAGGGCTTGACCGCGCTCCCCCAACCCTCGCCCCTTGCCATACAGAAAGTGCGCCAATGGCAGAAAGAAGAGCGCAACCTCTACAAGTTCCTGCAACAACGCGACCCCGCAACCGCTGCAACCCTCCCCCCACAAGACAAACACCGTATCGTGCGCGCGCTCGAATTCTACGAGACCTGCGGCTTGTCACTCCACCACGCTCGCCAAGGCATCAAGCAACGCCCCCCCCTATCCGATTCCCCCCTATCCCATCCTTGTGTGATGTCGCTCGTTCCTCGCAAGTCTACCCTGTACGCGGCGATCAACGCGCGTTTTGAACGCATGCTGAAACAAGGTGCCATCGAAGAGGTGCTTGCCCTCAAAGCAGAGAACACCTTGCCTTACGACAGCCCCTTGCGCGGCGCGTTGGGCTTCAAAGAAATCGAAGCTTACGCCGAAGGAGAATTGTCTTGGCAAGCGATGCTGGAAAGAGGACAGCAGCGGGGGAGAAATTACGCAAAAAGACAGATGACTTGGATCCGCCACCAACTGCCTTGCGAACAACAAGGGCAGATAACCCTATCGGTGGAAGAGGATTGCTTTGCGGTGTGTGAAAAGGTTTGCCAAGCTTGGGCTAGCAAGGATTAGGTTGCAGCGTTGTCGTGTTGTTTTTGGGTTGCCAGCGCAGAGCAAAGCCTCTTGCACCAGCCTGCCGTTCGTGTAGAATGAGATTTTAAGAAACAACTGTACGCGCTCCTTTTTTATGTCTCCCTCCCCCCTTAACGGTGCCGAAGTGGTGGTGAAAGCTCTCGTCGATCAGGGTGTCGAGATCATTTTCGGCTACCCCGGCGGTGCGGTGCTTCCCATCTACGATGCGATCTTCCAGCAAAATCGCTTGCGCCATGTTCTCGTGCGCCACGAACAGGGAGCAGCCCACGCCGCCGAGGGCTATGCGCGTGCCAGCGGCAAGGTCGGCGTTCTGCTCGTCACCTCGGGGCCGGGCGCGACCAACGCGGTGACAGGGCTCACGGACGCGTTGCTCGATTCGGTGCCCATCGTCTGCATCACAGGACAAGTGCCGCAACACCTGATCGGAACAGACGCCTTCCAAGAATGCGACACCACAGGCATCACCCGCGCTTGCACCAAACACAACTATTTGGTGCGCCGTCCCGAAGTGCTGGCGCGCACCCTCCACGAAGCCTTCTCGATCGCACGCAGCGGCAGACCGGGTCCCGTCGTCGTCGATTTGCCGAAAGATGTGCAATTCGCTCGCGCTCCCTATGTCGCGCCCGACAACATCCACCACCGTACCTATCGTCCGCCCTCCGCGCCCTGCGCGGCGGCAATCGCGCAAGCCGCAGAAGCCTTGCGGGTCGCCAAAAAACCCATCATCTACGCAGGCGGCGGCGTCATCAACTCGGGCGACAAGGCAAGCCGCCTGCTCAAAGCTTTCGTCGACACAACAAATTTCCCGATCACCCTCACCCTCATGGGGCTCGGCGGCGTGCCTGCTTCCTCAAAGCAATTCCTCGGCATGCTCGGCATGCACGGAACCTTCGAGGCAAACCTCGCCATGCACAATTGCGATGTCATGCTGTGCGTAGGCGCACGATTCGACGATCGAATCACAGGAAGACTCGACGCCTTCGCGCCGAACGCCCAAAAAATCCATATCGATATCGACTCCTCCTCGATCAACAAAATCGTACGCGCCGATATCGCCATCTGCGCCGATGCCGGACTCGCGCTCAAGGCACTTTTACAAGCGTGGCAGGGGATGGCAGAGGACAAAAAAAAGACACAACAAAAAGCACAACAAAAAGATCTCGCACGATGGTGGCAGCAGATCGAAGAATGGCGCAAACGAGACTCGCTCGGCTTTCGCTCGGACAAAAAACAGATCCAACCGCAAGAGGCGATCTGCCGCTTGGCGAAAGCAACCCGCAACCGCCCCGTGCGCATCACCACCGAGGTGGGACAACATCAAATGTGGGCAGCGCAACACTTTCCCTTCGAAAAACCTCGACGCTGGATGACTTCAGGAGGCTTGGGAACGATGGGCTACGGCTTGCCCGCTGCCATCGGTGTCCAGCTTGCATACCCGAAGGAGCTCGTCATCGACATCGCCGGCGAAGCCTCGATCCTCATGAATATACAAGAGCTCTCGACCGCCGTACAGCAACGCTTGCCGGTGAAGGTCTTCATTCTCAACAACCAATACATGGGCATGATCAGGCAGTGGCAGGAGTTGCTGCACGGCGGACGCTACGCTGAGAGCTACTCAGAATCGCTGCCCGATTTCGTCAAACTCGCCGAAGCCTACGGCGTGAAAGGCTTGCGTGCGACAAAGCCCTCGGAGCTCGATGCGGTGATCGCGCAGATGCTCGCTCACCCCGGCCCTGTGCTCGCGGACATTCGCGTCGATCAGCATGTGAACTGCTATCCGATGATCCCCTCAGGCGCTGCCCACAACGAGATGCTGCTGGGCGACGAGCCGCAAGCGAAGGTTTCGGACGACGGCAAGATGCTCGTCTGACCAAAATCTGAGTGAGAGGACTTGTGACTTCCGAAGCAGCGTCTCGTCGCCACGCTATCGCCGTTGTCGTCGACAACGAATCGGGCGTGCTGTCGAAGGTCATCGGGCTCTTCTCAGGACGCGGCTACAACATCGAGAGCCTCACCGTTTGCTCGATCAACGCAAGCGACACGGTCTCGCGTATCACCATCGTCACCTCGGGCGACGACATGACCATCGAACAGATCAAGGCACAACTCGCGCGACTGGTGCCTGTGCACGGCATCGAAGACCTATCGAGGCAAGGCGAGCATATCGAAAAAGAAATGGCGCTCGTCAAGATCGTCGCCCAAGGCGTCGAGAGACGAGAGGCGCTGCGCGTCGCCAACATCTTCGGCGCGAAGGTGTCGGATACGACGCTCTCTTCGTTCGTCTTCAATCTCAGTGGCTCGTCGAGGAAGCTGGATGCCTTCATTGCTCTGATGCGCTCGCTCGGCGAGATCGAAATCGCTCGTTCAGGCGTCGTCGCTCTCAACCGCGGCGAGGAGGTCTTCTCCCACCACCGCTGACAATTTCTTCCCTTCCTTATCTAACAGGAGCTCTCATGCACATACTTTACGACAAGGACGCAGACCTCGGTCTGCTCAAAGACAAAAACATCGCCGTCATCGGATACGGAAGCCAAGGACACGCGCACGCGCAGAACTTGCGCGACAGCAAGACGGGAGCGGTTGCAATCGGCTTGCGAGAGAACTCGCCCTCGCGTGCCAAAGCCGAGGCGGCAGACTTCCAAGTCTTGTCTCCCGAAGAAGCCTGCAAGTGGGCGGATGTCGTCGTGCTGCTTGCGCCCGACGAAAAGCAGCCGCAGATCTTTCAACAATCGCTGAAAGCGCACTTGGGCGGCAAGGCGCTGGTGTTCGCGCACGGGCTCTGCATCCACTTCAAGCTCATCGAACCCGATGCCGATACCGACGTCTTCATGGCAGCGCCCAAAGGACCGGGGCACACGGTGCGCGACCAATATGTTCGCGGTTTCGGCGTGCCGACGCTGATCGCCGTCGCTCAAGACGCGTCAGGGCAGGCGCGCGACTTGGCGCTCGCTTACGCGGCGGCGCTGGGCGGCGGCAAGGCGGGAATCATCGAAACGACCTTCCGCGAAGAATGCGAAACCGATCTGTTCGGCGAGCAGGCGGTCCTGTGCGGCGGCATGACCGAGCTGATCCGCGCAGGCTTCGATACTTTGGTGGAGGCGGGATACTCGCCTGAAATGGCTTATTTCGAATGTTTGCACGAGGTCAAGCTGATCGTCGATCTGATGTACGAGGGCGGAATCGGCAACATGTTCTACTCGATCTCCAACACGGCGGAATACGGCGCCTACACATCGGGACAGAGACTCGTCACCGACGAGACGCGCGCAGAGATGAAGCGCGTGCTTGCCGACATACAATCGGGCGCTTTCACAAAAAAATGGATGGCGGAAAACGCGCGTCCGCAATCGGAGTATAACGATCCCTCGCATTTCTTGTCGATGCGCAAAAAGCATGCAAGCCACGCCATCGAGGAGGTGGGCGAGAGGCTGCGCACCATGATGCCGTGGATTGCGAAGAAGGCTTTGGTCGACAAGAAGAAAAACTGATCTTGCCGCACCTTGTCGAGAACAGGGAGGTTGTTTTGCCGTCTATCCCTAACCGCCTCTACTACGGCGACAACTTGGAGATCATGAAAAGCTTGTTGGCAGAGCATCCGCAGGGTTTTGTCGATCTTATCTACATCGATCCTCCGTTCAACAGCAAGCGTAACTACAATATCCTGTACGAGGAGGCTTTAAGGAAGTTACCGAAAGAGTTTACGATGGCACAAATGAGATCGTATTGTTTTGGGGTTAGCGATAAGACGATAAGCAATGTTTTGGCGGAGCATAAAAAAGAAGGTAAGGTGCGTTGTCTCGGCAAGGGGAGGCATGCGGTTTGGGAGAAGAGCGTGTGAGAGAGGGGGGTATGATCGGTTTGTGGGAGGGTGTTTCTGTTTCTTATGTTGTGTATAGGGGGGCGCGCTACGTTGGGGGGAAGGTAACGATGAGGCTTCAAACCATGAGGTAGGTTTATGAGTGGGGAGGATTATAATCCCTATATTGATTATTTCTTACAGCTCTTTATTATAGAATGATAAAAAATGTTTTTCTTCTTTTTCTATAAAATCCTCTTGTGATTTTTTTAAATAAGTCTCTGCTTCGCGTATCTTTTGCCTTGCTTCATCTAATTGATTTCCGAGCATCTTTTGCGTGTTCAAAGGAGGCAAAGGTAATTGCAAATTAATAATAGCATTAACATTAAAGGATTCGCGACCAGTTGTATCTGTAATTTTATGTCTCATAAGCAAAGACCGCAGAGTCCAAAACAAATAGGAGCGGTCAACTTTTTTTTCATCAATCTGAAAAGCACGATGCGTGGCTGTTGCGTGCAGATCTTCATCTATATCAGAGTAGGCTATAAGACCATTTTGCGTATGAAGAAGACCTATAACTAAGTCTCCCTTAGATATAAGGTATCTTTTTCGTCCACTTTTGGCAACCAAATTATAAGGTTTTCGTTTCTTAATAATAATACGGTGCTCTTTAGCTTGGATTCCAAGTTCTAGACAAATCATGCCAGGCCTTATTATAACCAAGCGTCTTTGCTCTGATATAAGATCACCGACTTTCATAAGTTTAAATTTTTTGATAGGTTTATATTTAAATATATCTGGATTGTTGAACAAAAAATATGGCTCAATAATATCAAAACACACCGGACTTAAATCTTCACTGAACATGCGGTTAATGTCATTAGGTTTATTAAAAGATGGCACCCTTCTAGTTTTCCCCTCAAATCCATCGTTTTTAATATTATAAACACTGATTCGTGTTTGTGTGCTTTCATCAATTTCTTTGCGGGTAAAAAACAAGACACTAGTCTTGGCGTTAGTATATTCAGCAAAAACATCTTGTGGCAAAGAAATAACACGCTCCACATTCCATTCTTTTAAAATTTCTTTACGCAAAAAACTGTGCTGTTTTTCACAGACAATTCGTTCAGGTACAATAATCAACGCCCGTCCGCTAGGCTTATTTTTTACAGCCTGCAAGCAGTGTCGTATACAATTTCCTTCTTTATCTGTAGAAAAAGGTATATTAGTGATAACCACATCATGTTTTTTATCAGGTGGATTTTTTAAAGAATCAACTCTTTTTATATTGGTATGTCCATCTCCGATTAATATCATATTCATAGTGGCAATATTGGCAGCATCAGAAATATCTTGCCCGTATAGAGCATGACGACGTAATTGTTTTAGTAAAGATGAGTGGTCTGCATGGCTGACCGGTGGAAATGTATTCTTTATATGCTTATAGGTCTCGATAAGCATTCCACCAGTTCCACAGAAAGGATCGTAGACCGTTTCATCGGATGTTGGGTTTGCCAGCTTAACCATCATTTTAACAATATGCCTGGGAGTAAAGTAACGATTAAGCTCGTCTTTATCTTTTGTATAATCTCGTAGAAAATATTCATAGGCATTTCCTTTAATATCAGCATCTGTCCCTATAAAAGAGCGCCTTGCAATCATGCTTACTAAAGATTCTAGTGTGCTAGGTTCTTTTATAGTTGTTTCTTGAAAAATATCTCCATATTTTAATTTTAATTTTTTTAATGTTAAGTTATATTCTGTTCTCAATGCATCACCTGCTAATTTTTCTAATTTTGACCAATCAGCAGGAACTTCGCGAAACATATCATCTTCTTCATCGCGCAACTCGGTTAAAATCTTAACGAAAATAAGTTTGGCAAACTCATTAAAGGCTTCGATTTTAGTAATACCTTCATTGTTCAACTTTTTTCGCGCCGATTGAAAAACCTTAATCAAAGCTCCGCTTGTAGAAAATTCTTCACCACGATCCCAGTTATTAGATTTTTCAAAATAGTTCAAAAGCTGTTGTTCAGGTAAAAAATCGCTAACCTCTTCTCCATTAATACGCAACGGTTGAGTGTTGCTTGCATGGGCTGTCATAACAATATTTCCATCGGACGCAAAAACTATATTAGATCCTAATTTTGAGGCATAATTCAATCCTTGCTTAATGGCTTTAAATATCGTTGTCGAATGTTTTGTTGAATCCTGCTTTTTGGCTTCTATGACAGCAAGCGGAGTTCTGCGATCATCTGAGTAAAGTAAAAAATCAGGACGCTTCCCCCCCAATGCTTTTTGTTGTTCTGGATAGCGTGCTTGTTCTTCTTCTATCTGTTCGTCGCGGTATCCTAGTGCAGCCAAGCGAGTACGAATGCGGCGACGTGCCACTGGTTCATTCTCTTGGGACATGTGGAAACCATAAAAATAGAAACAAAAATCCAATCATAAGATTTGCCAGGAAAACCTACTATAAGCAAGAAAAAACAAAATTTGTCACTAGAATTATCCGCCATTTTTACAATTTGCGTAAATTTTCTTGAATTTTCGCAGATTTCCTCTAAAAACCCCTGTTTTTATCTTTTTCTGTGCCTCGTTCCTCATCAAGCCCCAACTTTCCCCCTTTCCTCGGATACCTGACGCTCTTCTAAAGCTCTCATCCGCAACAACAAAGACCTTCGGCGTGCAATCCCAGCACGCCAACAGCTATCCGCGCGTACAGCTTTGGAGCATTGCGCAATACTTCGAAGGAAAAAAAACCGCCTTGCCCGCGATGCTCGATCCCTTCACAGGACAGACACTGCACCCCGATATGTTCGTCGACTAATCACAAGTCCTCCGAAGAAAAAACAGGCATTCCCCAATCCTTGAAACGATGCTCGTGCATCGTCTCGATCGCAACCCTCGAAGCATCGATCCCTATCCACCGCCGACCCGCATCCCGCGCCGCCTGTAGAGTCGTTCCGCAGCCGCAAAAAGGATCGAGAACAACATCCCCTTCCCGACTGCTCGCGCGTACGATCCTCGTCAGCAGAGCCAAAGGCTTTTGAGTCGGATACCCAACGCGTTCCTTAGACATAGGGTTGAGCGCGGCAATGTCGCTCCATACATCCATCGGCAGCTTCGTCCTGTTCGTGCACTCGATCCGCGCCCCTCGTCCATGACGCGCACGAAGCAAAGCCTTCTCCGTCCGAGCGAAAGGCACAGCAGAAGCGTAGAAGCGGTAGCGGCTTGTCTTGGAATAGAAAAGAAGAATGTCATGCTTCTTCGCAAAACAAGACTTCGACGCGCCTCCCGTTTGATAGTGCCATACGATCTCGTTCCTAAAATTTTCTTGCCCGAACATCGCATCCAACAGAACCTTCAAATAATGCGAAACCCTAGGATCGCAATGCAGGTAGAGCGAGCCCGTCGGAGAAAGAAGCCTGCGCGTCTCCTCCAGTCGCTCGGCGAGGTAGGTGAGATAGGAGGTCAAGGCGCTTTCGCCCAGCATCGTATGCAAGCCCTCGACAGCGCGGCGCGAGGCATCGTCGCGTCTATCCAAAAGATGTCGCAGACGCAGGCGCGCCGCCTCATCCCATCGCCACAGGTCATGAAAGGCGGGGCGTCGAGGAGGCTGCTCGCTACGCCGAGACGCAGAGCGCCGAGACGCTACGCATCGAGATGCTACGCATTGAGATGCTACGCGCTCGGAGGTAAGGTAGTGTGCTTGCGTGCGGAAAGGCGGGTCCAGATAGACGAGGTCGATCCCCCCCTCTTCCCATCGCCGCATCCATTGCAGACAATCTCCGCAGTAGAGGGCGTTGTCTTGCACGAACCGCCTACGCCGATGCCGCTCAGGAAAACTTCAGAATAGAATCGCAAGTCTTCAGGAAGGCGGAAGTATGCGCGTCGCAGGCGATGTCCTTTCTGTAGAAGCCCTCTGTCCAGTCGATCGTTTTCAGCGTCTCGTAGGCGAGGCGGCGCGCCTCTGGAAACGAGCCGCCTCTTGCGTTGACCGAAAAAACACGTCCGCCGCGCGCTCGAAAGAACGCCTTTTCTCCTTTGTTTTGCTCTTCTGCGCCTTGCAGCACCGTTCCCGCGTGAAACAGCGAGAGGTCGGGAGAGGCTTCGATGGCGTCAAGCTTTTTGATGGCGGAGCCCGTTTGCGGCTTGGCGGGGTAACCCTTCGCCGCTGCGACCACCGTGACCGAATGGACGGATTCGGTGAAGTCGAAAGTTCGACGGCTTCCGCGGTGTTGCGCGTCCTGACGCAAGCGCTGCCCCTTGGCGGCGGCGAGGAAGGTTTCGACAAGGTCGCCCTCTAGCAAGGGTAGCAACGTTTGCGCTTCCGGATCGCCGAGCCGTGCGTTCGCCTCCAAGACATGCACGCCGGATCTTGTCGCCATGAGACCGAGGAAGAGAATCCCTCGATAAGGCTCGGCGGACTTGGCGAGCCGCCTGAGCAGGGGCAGAACGATGCTGTCGCGCACAGCGCGTTCTTCCAGCGAGCCTTGCTCTCCCATCGGCGGAGCAAGAGCGAAGGCTCCCATGCCGCCCGTGTTCTTTCCTTTGTCATCGTCTTGCGCACGTTTGTAGTCTCGCGCCGCGCCGAAGAAGCGAACATTGTCCTCGCAGCCGTCGCACAGCGAGAAGTAGGAGAGCTCCTGTCCCTCTAGATGCTCTTCGAACAACAACGTCGTCCCCGCCTTGCCGAATCGCTTCTCGACCATGGCATGCTCGACGGCTTCCTCGGCTTGGCGCCGAGTTGTGGCGACAACCACTCCTTTCCCTTGCGCCAGTCCGTCGGCTTTGACGACAACGGGAAACTGCGTCCAGCGCGCGAGGATGATTTGCGCTTCCTTGTGCGAGTCGGTGATCTGCGCCTTCGGCGTGGAAATGTTCGCTTGGGCAAAAAGATCTTTTGCCCAAGCCTTCGAGGTCTCGATGCGTGACGCCTTCGCGCCAGGGGCGAGGGTGGGAATGTCGTGTTGCCTGAGAAGATCGGCAACGCCCTCGGCGATGGGCTGCTCGGGACCGACAACAACGAGACCGATGTCGTTGCGCTGGCAAAAATCGAGCACACGCCTGCCTTCGATCTTGTCCTCGAAGGCAGGGCAGCGCGCGCCCGTCGTCTCGGCAATGGCTTGGCTGCCGGGCAGCGCAAACAGCCTGCCGCACGAGGCGGCGTGCGCCAAGGCATCGCACAAGGCATGCTCCCTGCCGCCGCCGCCAAGCACGAGGCAGTTGACAAGATCGCGTTCGCCTTTGGACACCTTGTCGATGATTGGGGATAAAAAGTTCATGCCACATCGTTTCGGTTGGCTTTCCTCGACACAAAGGCTAGCATAAGGCTTCTTGGCAGGGGCGTTTTTCCAAGGAGAAGGTATGGTGTCGAAAAAGGGAGCGCAACAAAGCGCAACAGAGGACGCAGAACGATCGGAACAAGGCACCGAGCAAGATGTCGAGCAAGGTGCCGAAGAAGGTATCGAAGGTATCGAAATCGAAGGTGTCGTAGAGGGTTTGCAAGAAGATTCGCAAACCCAGATGAAAGAGGAAGCATGGCTTGAGGGGGAAGGCGAAATCGCGCTCGTGGGGGGCGGGGTGATCGGAGCAGGATGGGCAGCACGTTTCGTCTTGAACGGATGCAATGTCGTGCTGTACGATCCTTCTTGCGAGGCTTGGCAACGTTGTCAGCGCGTCATCTTGCAAGCCGAGCGTGCGCTTTCGCAGCTGACGACAGCACCGCTGCCGCCGCGCGGTCGCTTTCGTGTCGTCGAGCATATCGAGGAAGCGCTCGGCAACGCGGTGTGGGTGCAAGAGAGCGTTCCCGAACGCGAATCTCTCAAGCAGCGAGTCCTGGGACAGCTTGCAATGCTGTTGCCGAAAGAGACGCCGATTGCCTCTTCGACCTCAGGACTTTTGCCGTCGCGTTTGCAAGCGCGCTTGCGTTGTCCCGAGCGGTTCTTTGTCGCTCACCCCTTCCACCCGGTCTATCTGTTGCCGCTGGTCGAGCTGGTCGGCGGCGAGCAGACCTCGAAGGCGTTGTTGGTGCGCGCGAAAAAATTCTACGAGCGGCTCGGCATGAAAGGGTTGATCGTAAGGAAGGAGATCGACGCCTTCGTCGCCGACCGTCTTTTGGAATCGGTGTGGCGCGAAGCGCTGTGGCTGGTCAAGGACGGCGTTGCGACGACCGAGGAGATCGACGACGCCATTCGCTACGGCTTCGGATTGCGCTGGGCGCAGATGGGAATCTTTGAAACCTATCGTGTCGCGGGCGGAGATGGAGGCTTTCGACATTTCTTGGCGCAGTTCGCCCCGAGCTTGCTGCTGCCGTGGAGCAGGCTGGTCGACGTGCCGCAGTGGAGCGATGCGTTGCAGAATCGTATCGTTGCACAATCGGACGCACAAGCACGCGGCCTGTCGACCGAGGAGCTGGAGCGAATCCGCGACGCCAACTTGGCGGGAATCATCAACGCCTTGAAAGGAGAAGAATGGGGCGCGGGTGCGTTGTTGCTGGACTACGAGCGAAAACTTTCCGAGCGTGCCATCGCGCGCGCAACGAAGGGAGAGGGAGCGAAAAGAAAGGGGAAGGAACAACAACAGCCAAAAGAAAAAGACGAAGCAAAAAAAGACGAAGCAGAAAAAAACAAGACAGAAAAGAACAAGACAGAAAACTTTTTGCAAGAAGGCGAGGTGTGTCTCTTGCGCGAGCGCGTCTCGGAGATGTGGCTTGACGAGAACGGACATATGACCGAGAGCCGCTACTTGCAAGTTTTCAGTCAGGCGACGAACCTGTTGTTGGGCTCAACAGGCTTCGACGAAGCGTGCCTTGCGCGCGGCTTCGGCTTCTATACCTTGGAGACGAACCTGCGCCACCTGCACGAAGCGAAGCGGGGGGAGGGGCTGGTTGTTGCAACGCGTGTTATCGATTGTGCGAAAAAAAAGCTACACCTTCTCCATCGAATGTTTTCCCTCTCCGATTCGCGTCCGCGTGCCGAGGTCGCAACCGCAGAGCATGTTCTGTTGCATGTCTCGCGCACGCTCGCGCGCGGCGTGGCGATGGAAAAGGCGGTGTTCGAACGCTGTCAGCGTCTTTGCTCGAAGCAGAAGCTCGTTCCACAACCCGATTTCCTGCGCCTGAGCTTGCAACGCACGAAGCCGTGACGCGAAAGACAGAGACAGAGTTCGGGGTTGCGGGGTCTTCGCTGCCCGATGTGATCGTTGCCAACCTCAATCCCTACTTCACGGGTGTGACGGCGACCTTGGAGAATCTGTACCCTCTACAGGCGTGCGAGATCTCTTTGGGTTTGCACGGCTACGACCTCTCGTTTGCAACGCGGAAGGTCGGACTTTTCGAACTGCTCCGCCATGCTCGTCGTGCCCCTGCAGACAAGCCTTTTCGAATCTATCATGCTCGCCGTGCGGTCGATTTGCGTCGCGGACTCTTCTTGCGCGATTTCTGCGGTGTCAAGATCAAGGTGATGTTCACATCCGTGAAACAATCGCGCCACTCCTTTCCTCTGCGCCGTATGATCTCGCGTTGCGACGGCGTGATCGCAACGACGGAACAAGCGGCGCGTTTGCGTCCGCATGTCCAAGCGGTGATCCCGCACGGCGTCGATACGCGTCGATTCGCTCCCGTCTCCGCTTCAAAGCCCTGCGCTCGCCGTTACAACTTCGGCGGAAAGCGCGTGGTCGGGCAGGTGGGAAACATTCGCCGCAGCAAGGGGAGCGATGTTTTCGTGCGGGCATTGTGTCGAGTCTTGCCGTCGTTTCCCGATGTCGTGGGGGTCGTCGCAGGGCGATGGCTTGTCAAGGACGCACCCTTGCGCTGGCGTTTGCAACGGATGACGCACAGGGCAGGCATCGCCGAGCGCGTCTTGTGGCTGGGACAAACTTCGTACGAGGCGATGCCCTCCCTCCTGCGCTCGTTGGATCTGTATGTGTCGGCTTCCTTGGAGGAGGGGTTCGGCATGGCTACACTCGAGGCCTTGTCGTGCGGAACACCAATTGTGGTCACACCGCGCGGTTGCGCCGACTTGGCAGTCGTCGAAGGCGAGACCGGTTATGTCGTGCCTTGCGGCGACGAGGAGGCATTGACAGACGGATTGCGTCGATTCCTTGCGCTCAAAAACGGGAAGGCTCGCATGACGGTTGCCTGTCGTGCGCACGCGGAGAAGTTTTTTGCCATCGAGCGTGAGGCAGCAGCGATCATCTCCGTTTATCGAGAGATGTGGTAACATCCGTAGAGAGGGGGCGCACCTGATCTACAACACGAGTCCTTATAGGTAAGATCGATGGTCGGGATAGGAAAGAGCTTTGTCAAAAGTTGGAACAAGGGTGAAGGCTCGCAGCTTTCTCGCCCCTTGTCAGACGGGGCGTATCGTCGTGTTGTTTGGGGAACGATGGGGATGTTCGTCGTTTTGTGGTGTGTCCACAGATGGTTGAGCGACGATGCGCTGTTGAC
>JABACB010000369.1 GCA_014237925.1 Alphaproteobacteria bacterium | reverse complement strand
AAAACGCGCGTCCTGCCGAAAGCAGCCAAACACGAACCCTCGGCGTGAAGCGCGACATCGGGCGCGAAAGAAACGGCACGCATCTCTCCCGCCTGTCTCGACGCCGCGCTCACAAGACCCTCGAAGTATGCATTTGTCTTTCCGTCTGTGTCTTTTGCGCCCGTTCTTCTTGTATTCGATATACGCGCTGTCCCAAGAAATCGCATGCGCTTTGCAACGCCGCCTCGTCGATGGCGTGTCCTAATCCTTTGCGCGTGATCCAAGTCAGATCGTAGCCCGCTTTGCGCAGCATGGAAGCCGTCTCCCAGCCTTGTTCAAAGGGGACGACCGTATCCTGATCGCCGTGAATCATCATCAGGGGCGTGCTGCGACGGGTTGCTCCCGCTCGCAAATCTTCCCCTTGCAAATTTTCCCCTTGCAAATCCTGCAGCGCAACGAAGCGCGTGGACACGCCGACGGTTGCAAGCCAAGGCTTGCACGGATGCACTGCGTTGCACGGATGCACTGCGTTGCACGTAGCGTGCAACGCCACC
>JABACB010000368.1 GCA_014237925.1 Alphaproteobacteria bacterium | reverse complement strand
ATCTTGATAGCAGAATAGGATACTCCTTTATTGGAATGGATTTCACTATATTTGCTGTTGCCAACATCGAGAACATCGTCGGCGGCAACGGACCGAAGAACATACTTACAGGCGATGACAAGGACAACACCCTCACAGGCGGCGTGGGTGTCGACACGCTCAAAGGCGGAAAGGGAGGCGATACGCTCATAGGCGGCGCGGGAGACGACATACTGGAAGGCGGTGAGGGCGCAGACACGCTCACGGGCGGCACGGATAGCGATACGGCAAGCTACGAAAAATCCACTTCGGCGGTCAATGTCGATCTCGCGATCACAGGTGGTTCTGCGCAGGCAGATAATTTCAACAGCGATCCCAACAGCGATCCCAACGGAGAAGCAGCAGGCGATATACTCAGAGGTATAGAAAACCTCATCGGCTCGGACCACGACGACATGCTCGCGGGCGACATGAACCCCAACAATCTCGACGGCGGCGGAGGGGCAGGCGATACGGTGAGCTACAAAAGCTCGAATGCGGGGGTCACCGTCGATC
>JABACB010000367.1 GCA_014237925.1 Alphaproteobacteria bacterium | reverse complement strand
CTTGTCGTCCGGAGAGCGCGGCAGAGATGCGGTTGAAAAAAGACATAGAAAGCAAGATTGACAAGCGAACTTGACAAGCAAAGAAGAGTCGTGAAATGTCGCTTTGACAATTCTTCTAATTTTATATTAAAAATTATTGTTTTTCAACAAAAATTGACTATAATCATGTCTTTATGCAACCCTCTGTTCGAGAACAATCTTCCATGAGCAACAAGACAGCATCGAGCGCGGCAAGGTTAGAGGACGAGCAAACCCCCTCGACGGACAAAAACTCCGAAGGAGAGCACGACGAGGGCTACGAAGAAGTTTCCCCCTCCAACGCCGTAGCAGAAGGAGCAGAACCTTCCCCTGTCGTTGCCTCCGACCTCACAAGGAGCGAAGGGGAAAATTCGGTCGCTCCCTTGTCAGCCGCCTCGGAGGCAGCCGCGCCGCGTCTTGCCCCCATCGAGAGTATGGAGGTTCGCGTCGACTTCGAGGTGGGACGCGTGACGCTGCCCGTCTCAAAACTAGCCAATGTCGCCGCGGGATCGGTGAT
>JABACB010000366.1 GCA_014237925.1 Alphaproteobacteria bacterium | reverse complement strand
GAGTATGGAACAATTGAAGGTTAACATAGAAAGCGAGCAGATACGATTGTCGCAAGAGGTTTTGCGTGAGATCGATGATATCCATGAGGTTTATAACTCGCCTTGTCCGTAGTTAATGCTCGCGCTTGAGTCGACACTCTTTCTGCAACGCCTGCGCCAACAACCGATGATACTCCTCCCTAGGAATTTCGATCGCACCCAACCTCGCTAAATGCGCTGTTCGAAACTGCACATCCAACAAAACATATCCCTCTGCGCGCAAACGCTCCACCAAAAACAGCAAGGCAGCCTTACTTGCATGCGAAACGCGCGAGAACATACTTTCTCCAAAGAACACGCCTCCCAAGGCAACACCGTACAAACCTCCTGCCATCTCGCCGCTTTCGCGGACATACACTTCGACCGAATGCGCTAGTTCCATGTCGTGCAGGTTTGCATACACGGCTTCGATCTCATGATTGATCCAAGTTTCTTCGCGCATCGCACAAGCGCTGACGACTCCGCGAAAATCTCCGTCTAGCCCCACAACAAAATT
>JABACB010000365.1 GCA_014237925.1 Alphaproteobacteria bacterium | reverse complement strand
CAAGGCATACGATGACGAGCTAACGACTGTGGTAATAAATTTTGCACCTTGTAGTTCCTGATAATTTGAACCATCGCTAATTGCTGATGTTGGAGTTGGGTTGGATGGTTCTGTAATGTCTATGATTTGAACGCCGTTATCAAGTGCAGATGCCACCAAGGCATACGTTGATGAGCCGATGGTGGTGATGATAATAGAGTTTGCACCATTTAGTCTCGTAAAGCCGTTTTGGCCATCGATAACTGCTGATGTTGCAATGGGGGCAGATGGGGTTGTAATGTCTATGATTTGAACGCCGCCTTTGACGCTACCTCCAGAACCAGGTGTTGCCACCAAGGCATACGTTGATGAGTCGATGGTGGTGATGGCGACAAATGTTGCATATAGTAGTGTCGTAAAGTTATTTTGAGCATTTTTAATTGCCGATACGTTAGTTGGCAGATATGGGTTTGTAATGTCTATGATTTGAACGCCATTGTCAATATATGATGCCACTAGAGCATACGTTGATGAGCCGATGGTGGTGATGGCGATA
>JABACB010000364.1 GCA_014237925.1 Alphaproteobacteria bacterium | reverse complement strand
AAACATCCCCTTCCGTCAAACGAGATTCGATAAATCGCAACAAACGACTCTGCCGCCCCGTTAACATCTCTTCCAATCCTCCGCGAAGAAAAATACTTCTATCCAAAAGAGTTCCTAAAGGAATTCTCTACTGAGGGCTGCTCGAAACCTTCGTCCTCTCCCTTTGTTCTATCTTTGTTCGCTTCTTGCGTCAACCCTAAAAAATTCTCCGCTTCCGTGCTAACCTCCCCCTTTCGGCACATCTGTTGCAAAGATGCATTCTCAAGACTACCGAAAAGACGATCGGCAAAGACGATCGACTCAAAAAAACTACCGAAAACATCGAACGAACAATCATGCTCCCCGTTGTCTTTCCAACAAACCCCTCAGCGACAAGGATTTCCTCAAGCTGTCCTCGCTTAAGCTGTCCTCGCTTGCGCTTGTCGTTTCGCTTCCTCACCGTCGCAAGTTTTTTGCTTTTGCTTTTGCTTTTGCTGTCGCTAACAGCACGAACCGCCACGAGCGCCGAGCAGTCTCTCGGGCTGTCGTCACAACAG
>JABACB010000363.1 GCA_014237925.1 Alphaproteobacteria bacterium | reverse complement strand
TCTGCGCCGAATCGCATGACGAGCCTTCCTTTTTTCAAGAGCTTGAGCTGGTATCCCGAAACGGCTTTGACGCCGGGATAGTAGATTCCCAGTTGAGGCAGCCAGTCGGCGCCTGCGCCCAAGTAGGCATTATGCTTTTTGCCGAAGCCGCGGACAAACACGCGTATCTCCGCTCCGACGCTGTAAAGCAAGCTTCCCGAAGGAATTTTGGCAGAGGGAATTTTTTCTTGTAGAGGCACTTTTTTGGTGAACTCGGAAAACTGCAGATTGTCAGCACTCGCAAAGACGATGCCGCCGTTGATGTCAAAGGCGACGCGCTTGCCGAAAGAAAGCGAAGCCCTGACGACGGGCGACGGAGTGCCGAGAACGCCATAACCGCCGAGGATGGAAATTTCACCGCCACGCGCGCTTTGCGGAATCAGGAACAGCGCGCCGAAAAGCAACGCAAGCGCGACACTCCAAAGTCGACGCGACGCGGGTCGACGCGATGCGCTACTCCTTGTCCTTGTCATCCTTGTTCTTGTCGAGCTTTCGGC
>JABACB010000362.1 GCA_014237925.1 Alphaproteobacteria bacterium | reverse complement strand
TGAACTTGATGTTGATCAGCAGCACGAGCAGAACGGCAACGAAGATAGCCATTCGCAACCTTGTCGTTCGACTTCCCGACCTGTCCTCCAAGACAACGCAAAGCATGAGCAAGAAGACGCTCAGC
Source organism: Alphaproteobacteria bacterium (assembly GCA_014237925.1). Classification (GTDB taxonomy): domain Bacteria; phylum Pseudomonadota; class Alphaproteobacteria; order JABAAW01; family JABAAW01; genus JABAAW01. The sequence goes on along the minus strand of JABACB010000362.1, from coordinate 412 downwards.
AACACGGAGACAAACAACCCGTCGACGTAGTGGGTGAAGAAACACCATGTTGCGATGGGGTTGAAGGCAAGCAGAAACGCCAAAAGGTTGCGCCAAAGACGCGACAAGCGTGGAAGACAAGCCAAGAAACGCCTTGCGCACAGAAAGGCAGCAAAAACGGCAACGGGCGTAAAGGCGAAGCTCGCTTCAAAACTATGCGTCCATAAGATGAACGGGACGGAAAGGAGCCAGTGCGCAGCAGGATACGTGTAAGTGTGTTTGACCCAACCAGCGAGCGCTTCCCAGTACGGATTGAACCCTTCCAGCAAAAGCAAGACAGCACTTGCATGGTAGCGGCGGGAATCCCAATACCCGTCCAAAACGAACCTTGTCAGAAACGCCACGAGCGCGAAACCTGCCAAGAACAGCAACA
>JABACB010000361.1 GCA_014237925.1 Alphaproteobacteria bacterium | reverse complement strand
TGAACCTGCACGACAGATTGGAGGTGCATGACAGAGAAGACGGCGATGGGCTTGCTGTAGAATTTTGTGAAACTCACTCTGTGGAGAAGTCTCTTCCCGTCTGCGAGGATCACTCTCTCCTGCAGGCAGCGCGTGCGCTTGCAGCAGCACTGGGTTCGAGCGTCGAAGACTTGGCGCTTTCGTGGAAGATCGTCGTTCGCAAGGCGATCCCTGCGGGCGCGGGCTTGGGCGGCGGATCGAGCGACGCTGCGTCTTTTTTGCGTTATGCGCGCGAGAGACTTGGCAGACGAGGTGTATCTCTTTCCGATGCCGAGTGGCTTTCGGTTGCGCGCACGGTAGGATCGGATGTCGCGCTGTTTTTTTTGCGCGGTCAAGGCAGCGCTCGGAGCAACAGTGTTTTCGTCTCGGGTTTTGGCGAACGGGTGGCAGAGCAAGATGCGCTGCCTGTTTGTGGCGTGGTTCTTCTTTGCGGAGCAGGACTTTCCACGAAAGAGGTTTATCGGCGTTATACCCGCGACCAAGCGGAGGGAAGGGGAGAT
>JABACB010000360.1:246-541 GCA_014237925.1 Alphaproteobacteria bacterium | reverse complement strand
TCTTCGCCCTCGCCGCCTTTGAGTGTGTCGTCGTCGCCGCCGCCGTAGAGTGTGTCGTCGTCGTCGTCGCCTGCTATCTCGTCGTCGCCCTCGCCGCCTGCTATCTCGTCGTCACCCTCGCCGCCTATGAGTGTGTTGGGGTTGTCGTTGCCTGTGATTGTGTCTCCTTCGTCGCTGCCTTCGATGTGGTCGATCGAAATGAGGGTGTCGGTGTAGGGGTCGCGTCCCTCTGTTCGCTCGACCGTTCCTCTTCCCTGGTTTGCGTTCAGATTGACCTCGATACCGTTGTTATCCT
>JABACB010000360.1:0-236 GCA_014237925.1 Alphaproteobacteria bacterium | reverse complement strand
TCCTTGCTGTTTTTGTAGCTGACCCCGGAGTTGAAATCGCCTCCGCTGTTCGCCACCCCCTCTAAAACCAGGCTTTGCGCTAAGTTATTTGCGGTAAGTTCGAGTCTTGCTCCGTGTGGGACATTGATCGCTTGCAGCCCCTGTATGTCTCCTGCCTCGACGGTCTTTTTGTGGGGAGGATCGCTTTCGGGCGTTGCTCTTTCGCCGTATTGGAATGTTATCCTCGTACCTGTATA
>JABACB010000035.1 GCA_014237925.1 Alphaproteobacteria bacterium | reverse complement strand
TCATGTGGTCGGGCGTGAAGAGCCAATGGCAGTTGTACGGTGCGGGTTCGGTCGGCAGTCAAACTTTACTCGGTATTCCGTATGTAGAAAAATTAAGACAATGCTTGGGGGAAAAAGTGGCGAAGGTATGGCCGTTTGAAACAAACTTTGGAAAGAATCTTAAAGATTTTGAAGTTTTGCTGTGCGAAGTTCATTTTGGAGCTATCTTCAGGGTTCAAGAACGCATAGCAAGAAAAAATGATGCCCTTCAATGTCAAAACAAAAACTACGAGCTTCCGAAGGCATATCCTAAAGATAGGATACAAGTCGAGGAGATGTGTCGTTTCTTCGCAAGCCAAGAAGACAATTACATAAAAAAACTTTTAAGCGTCGATTGCGCTTGTGTCGGCGAGGACGAAAAAAAGATAGCCCAAACAAAAGAAGGATGGATCCTCGGCGTACCTCTGTGCCTGCAAACCTCCGAACCTTGCAAAATTTGCCACAAAAAAAAATAAGCAAAAAACAACCCACCCTTAGCTTTCTAACATCTTCTCCAACATTCCCCCCTCACAGAACTTGAAGAAAGAATCAAAAAAGCACAGCGTCTGTATTTTTTTAACTTCCTCTCATAGAAGGATGCGAGCGCTCGCTGCGCGAGCGTTCGCTCGCCGCAAGATTTTCGAGCTTTGGCGGAGAGACGAATCTTCCGTGCGCGCCATGCGCCCCCGAAATCTTTCGGAAATCCTGCGGGTTTCGTTCGCATTGCCATCGCTACAACAATCTCCTCTATAATGTCGCAACGATGTCCCTACGCCTACGCCTCCCCTCCTCTCCTGCGCCTGCCGCCCCCGCCTGCCAAATTTCCTCCCAAGTTTCCTCCCAAATTTCCCGTCAAATTTTTTGCCAAATTTTTTGTCAAGACTACGCCGCTTTTCTCGACACCCTCCCCCCCAACTCCGCCGACCTCCTCCTAACCGATCCCCCCTACACGATCTCCCGCGAAACAGGCTTCCGCCATGTCCGCCAAGGCATCAAACGATTCGCCGTCTCCATGAACTTCGGCGCTTGGGACAAAAAACAAATCGACCTCCATACCCTCAGCCAATCCGCCTACAAAACATTGCGTAAGGGCGGAACAGCAATTATATGGTACGACTTGTGGAAAATCTCCGAGCTCGCATCCGCCCTGAACAACGCAGGCTTCCGCATGCTCCGCCTTCTCATTTGGCAGAAAACAAACCCCGTCCCGCTCAACTCGCAAACAACCTACCTCTCCAACAGCCGCGAAATCGCCATCCTCGCCGTCAAAGGCACAAAACCCACCTTCAACGACCAATACCATAACGGAATCTACAACCTCCCCATCCCCAGACACTTAGGAAACAGACAGCACCCGACCCAAAAACCTCTCGACCTGTTTACCGAGCTCGTCGAAAAGCACTCCAACAACAAAGACCTCGTCATCGACCCCTTCCTAGGCGCAGGAACAACCGCCCTCGCCGCAATCCAAACAGGACGGAAATTCCAAGGCTGCGACATCGACAAAACCTACACCCAAATAGCACAACAAAGGGTTGACGCTTGCATGCAAAACCTCAAAAAGTCAGGATATGCCTAAGCTCACGCCCCCCACGCCCCCAGGCTCGCAAGGACATTCTCCAGAGTATCCTAAAGAGCATCCTCCAGAGTATTCGCAAGGGTGTCCTCCAGAGTATCCTCAAGAGCCGAACGCTATCACACGCCTCTCGTTCGAGCGCGTTCGCAACGCCTGCCCCATCGAAACGCTTCCCGAACCCCTGCAACCCCTCGCCGTCCGCATGATCCACGCTTGCGGAAACCCCGAAATCTTCCCCCACATCCGCGCCACAAAAAACTTTCCCCACCCCCTCCCCGCAACCCCCGTAGAAAATATCCCCGTCCTCTGCGATTCTGCCATGCTCCGCATCGCCATCCGCCAACACGCCCCCCACGCACAATGTCTCATCCACAACCCGAAGACAAAACGACGCGCGCGACAAAACAACATCACAAAAGGCATGGCAGCCATCGATCTCTACTGCGAAAACAACAACGCCGTCTCCGACACCCTCTTCCTGTTCGGCGCAGCACCGACAGCACTCCTGCGCCTGCTCCAGCTCGTCAGAGAACAACACTGCCCCCTCCCCAAAGCCGTCTTCGCCTTTCCCGTAGGGTTCGTCTCCGCCGTCGAATCGAAACAAGCCCTGCTGGAAGCGTTGCAACATCACTCCTTCCCCGCCATCACCCTGCTCGGCACACTGGGCGGCAGCGCCATCGCCGCCGCCGCCTTCAACGCAACCTTCGAACGACAAACAAGCCGACAACGATGACCGCACAACAATCCGCACAACAATCCGTACAAGGTTCCGTAAAAAGCTTGGTATGGCTATCCGTCGTCGGCATCGGCGAGGAAGGCTTCGATGTCCTGCTGCCTGAGGCGCGCTCGCTCTGCGAAGGCGCGCGACACATCCTCGGCGCAAGAAGACACATCGAAAGCCTGCCGAAATCCCTACAAGCCTGCGCAGAACCTTGGAGCAGTCCGTTTGAAGAAAATCTGACGAACCTCGACGCTCTACAAAAAAAAGTGCAAGCAGGCTCGCCGCCGCCCGTCTGCGTGCTGGCAACAGGAGATCCCTTCTGCTACGGCGTGGGGACGACGCTCGTCCGACGCTACGGCAGAGAGGCTCTTCGCATCGTGCCTTGGCGAAGCAGCGTCTCGCTGGCTGCCGCCACGATGGGCTGGGCGCACGATTCTTTTCAATCCGTCTCGTTGCACGGACGACCCTTCGGATTGCTCCGCCGCCGCCTCGCCCCTTGCGCACGCCTGCTCGTGTTGCTCTCCAAGGCGAGCGACGCGCAACGCATCGCAGAGATGTTGTGCGCAGAAAACCTTGCGTCCGCTTCCATGACACTCTTAAATAAATTGGGAGGTGTTGAGGCGTCGATCCTCCGCTCGACGCCAAAGCGTTTGGAATGCGATCTCGCTGCTGCCGAGGGGCAACCCTCCGCCCTCTCGATCGTCGCGCTGGAACTGCCCGCCAGTCCTTCTGCGCCTTCTGCCGCGCCTTCTTCCGCACCTCTTTCCTTGTCTGCCTCTGCCTCTGCCTCTGCGCCCGCGGCTGTCTTCGGGCAGAGGTTTGCTCTGCCCGACGAATCGTTTGTCCACGACGGGCAGCTGACGAAAAGGCATGCGCGTGCACTCACGCTCGCAAGCCTCGTTCCGCAGCGCGACGCCTTGTTGTGGGATTTGGGCGCGGGCGCGGGGTCGGTCGCGCTCGAATGGTGCTGGGCAGGAGGACGCGCTTGTGCAGTCGAGCGCGATTCACGCCGAGCCGTTCTCATGGAAAAGAATCGCGCGCGATTCGCGCTCGAAGACCGCATGGAGATTGTTTGCGACAGCGCACAAAACTTCGTCCTTCGCGCCGCGCAGTCGCTGAAGACAGAGTCCTCTGTGCGTCCGCAAGCGATCTTCATCGGCGGCGGAATCGACAAGGCTTTGTTGGAGCAACTCCTTCAGCTGCTTGCAGCCAACGGCAGACTCGTTGCAAACGCTGTCTCGCTTGCTGGTGAAGGCGTGCTGTCCGAGGCCTATCGGCGGCACGGCGGCGAGCTCGTGCGCATCGCCGTCGCCCAAGCGCAGCCGTTGGGAGAAACCCACGCCTTCTCGCCGCAACGCGACATAACGCAGTATGTTCGTCGTGTCTGACAAACCGCCCTCCTCTGCGCTCGCCGTACGAGACATTGCGCAGAAAGAGGCGCGCCTCTACGGCGTAGGCATAGGCCCTGGCGCCTCCGACTTGATCACCTTGCGTGCGCGTGCCGTTCTCAAGCGCACGCCTGTTCTCGCCTATCCTTGTCCGCCCGGATCAGAGTCGTTGGCGCGTCGGATCGCCGCGCCGCATCGCCGCAGAAATTTTTTTTGGCGCCGTCGTGTGGTCGAGCTGCCGATCGCCATGACGCTCGATGCGCGTAGATTTCCCGACCCCGCCGCCTATGCGAGCGCTGCCCGCGCGATCGAGAGTCATGTGCGCGCGGGTCGTTCGGTCGCCTATCTTTGCGAGGGGGACGCGACGCTCTACGGCTCCTTCCTCTACCTTCTGCCGCACTTGCGCGATGTGCCTGTCGAGATTGTCCCCGGCGTCTCTGCTCCGATGAGCGGCGCTGCGCTGTTGCAGACACCGCTCGCGCAAGGCAACCAGTGCTTTGCTGTGCTGCCCGCTTCCGCCTCGCCTCAAGTCTTGGAGAAAGCTCTCCAAGCCTGCGACAACGTCGTCTTCGTCAAGGTAGGAAAGTCCTTCCGAAAAATCTGCACCCTGTTGCAAAAGAACGACCGCATGCGCAACGCTCGTTATGTCGCTTACGCAACATTTCCCCAGCAGTATTGCGCTCCGTTGAGCGCGCTTGCGGCAGACGCCTCCTTTCGCGCACCCTACTTTTCCATGATCTTCGCTCCATGATCTTCGCACCATGATTTTCGCACCTGGGTCTTTGCCTTTCCCCCGCCATCGAACAAGGCGGGCTCGCTGACACCATGACGGATGCTTCTCGTCCTGCACTCGCTTTTTTCGCGCCGCGGCATCGAATGGCGGAGGCGGAAGCCTTGGCGGCACGCTGTCGTGCGCAAGGAAGTGTTGCTGGGAGTGTTGCTGGGGGAGTTGCTGAAGGTGTTGCTGGGGGATGGCTCGTCTCGTGTCATCCTCTTTCGCGCACAGCCGTCGCCGAGGCTTTCGTGCGAGGCTGTGCCATCGTCGGATGGTGTCCGTCCGCCATTCTCATTCGCGCCGTTCCCTGGACAGACAAGCACCGCGACAGCCCTGTGTTGTGCTTCCCTCCCGTTGCTTGCGGGCAGACTGTGTTGCTTGCGTTGTCGGGGTGGCATCACGGCGGGCGTGCTGTTGCGCGAGATTTGGAACGGGCTTGGCGGCAACATTGCCCCGAAGAGGATTTGCTCGTCGTGGGAGGATCGGCGACCGAGGAGAAGTTGGGTTTTTCGCTAGAAGACTTGCCGCAGGGCTGGAGCCTGCTAGGCGATGCGGATAAGGTTGTCAAAGCTGTCGCTCGCGCTGCGTCCGCCGATTTTTCTTGCGAGATCGTCGGAAAATCTTATGGCGGATTCCCTCCGAAGAAGTTCTTCGACCTTGCAAGCGGAGGGTCGAGTAGGGGAAGCGAGCAGAAGACAACAACGAAGCCGCGCATCGCAATAGGCTTTCGCAAGCGGCAGGGGCTTGGGGCAGACTTGCGACTTGTGCCGCGTTGCGTCACCCTGGGGGTGGGGTGCGTGCGCGGCGCGTCTTGCGCGGATATCGCCGAGCTGGTCGATGGCTGTCTGGAGGAAGCGGACATCGAGGCTGCCTCTCTTGCGGGCTTGGCAAGCGTTTCGTTGAAACGCGACGAGCGCGGGCTTCTACAATTTGCCGAATGTCGTGGTTTGCCGCTGCGTTTCTTTTCTTCCCAGCATTTGTCGCGTGTCGCCGAGCGTCACGGGTTGTTGCACGATGAGGTTGTTGCGCGTGCGACCGGCACGCCGAGCGTTGCCGAGGCGGCGGCGTTGGCTCTTGCTCTTGCTCTTACTCTTACTTTTACTTTTGCCGTTGCGCCAGGGGAAGAAGGGGAAGAAGGGGAAGAAGGGGAAGAGGGGGGGGAGGAGCGTCTTTTGTTGAGCAAACGCAAGTCTGCCAGTGTCACTTGTGCTTTGGCGCTTGCACCCCGTGCGCTTTTAGAATCCAGATTGACAGAATCGGGGCTTGCAGAATCGGAGTTTGCAGAATCGGGGTTTGCAGGAGAAAAGAACGGCTTGCTGACTCTAGTGGGCTTGGGACCTGGGACAGCCTTCGAGCGCACGGCTACCGCAGCGCATGCCTTGCGCGAAGCCGATTGTGTTGTAGGCTACGAGGGTTATGTCGCGCTGCTGGAACAGGGGGAGACGCGTGCAGAGCTGTTTCGCTCTGCCATTGGCAGCGAAGAGGAACGCGCGCGCCTCGCCCTCGCCTTGGCGCGCGAGGGCAAAAAAACGGTGTTGCTAGGATCAGGCGACGCAGGCATCTATGGCTTGGCAACATTGGTGTGGCAAATCCTTGCTGAAGAGCCCCTCGGTTGCGCTCCCGTCGAGGTGCGTCAAGCCAGCGGCATCTCCGCCATGCATGCGCTGGCAGCACGGCTGGGCGCCCCCTTAGGCGACGACTTTTGCGCCATCTCCCTCTCCGATGTCATGACTTGCGAGAAGACGATCGTGAAGCGTATCGAGGCGGCGGCTGCAGGTGATTTCGTCGTCGCCTTCTACAATCCGCAAAGCCGCGCACGACGCGCGTTGCTGCCGCGTGCACTCGCGCTGTTGCGCGCCGCGCGCCCCCCCGATACGCCTGTCGCGTGCGGCAGAAACATTGGACGCAAGGACGAGCGCATTCGCGTCGTCCGCTTGCAAGACTTTGACAAAAACTCTGGCAACATGAATCTTGGCAACATGAATCTTGTCGACATGAATCTTGTCGACATCGATCTTGTCGACATGCACTCTATCGTTGTGGTCGGCAACTCCAAGACGAAGCGCTACGACTCTCCTTACGGCGTGCGCCTCTACACGGAGCGCGGCTACCGATTGAAGGGGGCAAGGCGACCATGAAGGCAGGAGGTGGCGAAGGAACTGTCGTAGAATTTGTCGGCGCAGGTCCTGGCGCGCCCGACCTTCTGACGCTGCGCGCCGCAAGGCTGATAAATCGCGCGCAGGTGTTGTTGTACGCAGGCTCGCTGGTGCCTTGCCAGATCGTCGCTATAGCGTCGCGGGCGGAGAAACACGACACTTCCTCGATGGTGCGGGAAGAGATTCTCGCGTTGCTGTGCGCACACGCACGCGCAGGCTTGCGCGTGGTGCGCTTGCATTCGGGCGATCCCTCGCTGTACGGGGCGATTGCCGAACAGATTCACGCGCTGCAAGCGGAGGGCATCGCTTGTCGCATTACCCCTGGCGTTCCCGCCTTCGCCGCCGCCGCCGCCGCCTTGACTTTGGAGCTGACCCTTCCTGAGGTTAGCCAAACGGTGATTCTGACGCGCACCCAAGTGCGCGCCTCCGCCATGCCAGAAAAGGAAGAACTCGCGCGTTTGGGGGCAAGCGGAGCGACGCTCGCCATCCATCTTTCGATCAACAATCTCGCCTTCGTCTGCCGTACGCTTTCCCCCCTCTACGGCGAGGATTGTCCCGTCGTCGTCGCCTATCGAGTGAGCTGGAGCGACGAGATGTTTTTGCACGGCACGCTCGCCGACATTCGCGCAACGGTGAAGCGCGCGAAGATCACGCGCACCGCGCTCGTCTTCGTAGGACGCGTGCTTGCCAGCAGCGTGCAACAAGCAGCGGCACACCGCGCCTCCAAGCTCTACGACGCACGACACAGCCATTGCCTCCGTTCGGCACGACCGTCGTCTTCCGCCGGATCCATCGCTTGAATGTTCGACGAAGCCCTCTCTGTTCTGGCATCGACGCGTTTGCAAGCGCCCTCGAGACCGGGTTGCTATCGCATGCTGGACGAGAAAGGACGGGCGCTCTATGTCGGCAAGGCGCGCGACCTGAAGAAACGCCTTCAAGCCTACACGCGTCCCAAACGTCTGCCGAACCGCTTGCAGCGCATGCTGGCGGCGACGCGCCGTCTCGAGCTTTTGGTGACCCAAACGGAAACCGAAGCCTTGCTGACCGAAGCCTCGCTGATCAAGGCGCTCAAGCCGCGCTACAACATTCTTTTGCGCGACGACAAAAGCTTCCCCTCCATCTTGTTGCGCGGCGACCATGCCTTCCCGCAAATCGTCAAGCATCGCGGAAAACAGACCGCCAAAGGAAGCTACTTCGGTCCCTTCGTCTCCAGCGCGGCGGTCAACGCTTCGATCATCGAGTTGCAGAAGATCTTCCTGCTACGCTCTTGTAGCGACTCGGTCTTCGCCTATCGCTCGCGCCCCTGCTTGCAGTATCACATCAAACGTTGCTCCGCTCCCTGCGTCGGCTACACAGACGAAAAGAACTACGCACTGCTGGTCTCAGGCGCGAAGGCGTTTTTGAAAGGCAAGCAAGAAGGCGTGCGTACGCTGCTCGCAGAGCAGATGACAGCAGCAAGCCGTGCGCAAGAGTACGAGCGCGCAGCTTCCTTGCGCGACCGCTTGACGGCGCTCGCAAAAATTCAGGCGCACAGCCAATTCTCTCTGCCGCACGGGGAGGATGCCGATGTGTTGGCGCTCTGCATGCAGGAGGGCGAAAGCTGTATCGAAATGTTTTGCTTTCGCCACCGCCGTCACTGCGGCAACCGCGCCTTCTTTCCGCATCACCCGAGCGAGGTCTCTGCCGCCGAGATCGTGGCGTCGTTCATCGCGCAGTTCTACGCGGCACACCCGCCGCCTTCGATCATCTACGCACAACCCGCCCCTCACGAGGTCGGATGGCTTGCCCGCTCGCTCTCGTATCGCTACGAGCGACAGATACGAATTCTCGCGCCCAAGGGAAAACGTTTCCCTCTGTTCGCCACCGTCTACGACAACGCGCAGGAAGCCCTCAGACGGCGGCAAGCCGAAAAAAGACGGTTCGCAGACAGCTGGACAGCACTGGAAGAGATGCTTCGTTTGAAAGAACCCTTGAAGCGTGTCGAGATTTACGACAACAGCCATCTAAGCGCAACAAACCCCTATGCCGCAATGATCGTGGCAGACAGGCAGGGTTTCGCCAAGGCTGCATACAGAAAGTTCATCGTGCGCGGTAAGGCGGCGCAAGGCGACGACTACGCCATGATGCGCGAGGTGCTTTCTCGACGTTTTGCGCACAAGCAATCTTGGGGCTTGCCCTCGCTCGTGGTGCTTGACGGCGGACGCGGGCAGATCACAGCCGCTCAAGAAGTTCTGGCGGAATACCCTCCGTTGCCGCTGCTGGCGGTCGCCAAGGCGGAGGGGCGCAAGGCAGACGAGGAGACGATCTACGCCGCCTCTTCGCTTCAAAGCGAAGGAGCAACGAAAGCCTTGCCGCTTGGCAAACCCGCTGCGTTGTTTTATTTCTTGTTGCGTCTGCGCGACGAGGCGCATCGCTTCGCTTCGGGGGCGCATCGTGCAGGGCGAAGTCGAGCGCACAAGGCTTCGCAGCTGGACGAGATCCCTTCGGTGGGCGTTGTGCGGAAAAAAATGCTGTTACAGCATTTCGGATCGGCGCGCGCGGTGGCAGCCGCATCGATGGCAGAGTTGCAGGCGGTCGGAGGGTTGGGGGAGAAGGCGGCGCGCGCGATCTTCGAACATTTTCGCAGCGAAACGCTCCCGGCAAACAAGCAACAATCTCTTTAGAGACAAGAAAGAATCGTCGAACTCGCGTTGGTGCTTTTCGATGGCACACGCTCGTGCGATAGGCAGGTCGCGCGTCTATTCCCATTCCTTTTCTATTCCTTTTGTTCGTCGCCCTTTGTTCATTGTCCTTGCCTAATCGCGTCAAACAAGGCAGACTGCGTAAGGGAAGATAGGGCAACAACAAGTGCGCCGACGATGACCATGCTCGACAAGCTGGCGAAAGGATCCGAAAACATTTTCGTTCCTCCCGCCCCCCGCCGCCCCTTCGTCGACGGTTGCGGCAGGACGATCAACTACTTGCGCATGTCGGTCACCGACCGCTGCGACCTGCGTTGCCGCTATTGCATGCCGCAACGTCCGAACTTTTTGCCCAAACGCGATATCCTAAGCCTCGAAGAACTCTATCGCCTCGCTTGCATCTTCGTCGCGCACGGCATCGAGAAAATTCGCATCACCGGCGGCGAGCCGCTGGTACGAAAAAATTTGCTGCAACTGCTACGCCAGCTCGGCGACTTGCTCCCGAAACGCGAAGGCACAGAATCCTCGCCAGAAGATTTGCCAGAATCTTTACCAGGCTTCTTACAAAATCTGACGCTGACAACAAACGGAACACACCTCACAGAATTCGCCGAAGACCTGTTCGCTTGCGGCATTCGACGCGTCAATGTCTCGCTCGATTCGCTGGACGCGGCAACCTTCGCCCACCTGACGCGCGGCGGCTCTCTGTCGGTCGTATCGGAAGGGATCGACGCTGCGCTCAAAGCCAAGCTCGCGGTAAAGATCAACTGCGTGGCACTTCGTGGCGTGAATGTTTCGCCTGAAGAAGTCGATCGCATGCTGGCATGGTGCGGCGAGAAGGGTTGCGACCTCACCTATATCGAGGTCATGCCGATGGGAGACATCGGCAACGAAAAGAGGCTGAACCAGTTCTATCCCTTGACCGAGCTCAGAAGTTCGATCGCCGAACGATGGCACTTGGCGCCCTCCTCCTACAGCAGCGGCGGCCCTGCACGCTATTGGCATTGCGCGGAGACGGACAGGCGCATCGGCTTCATCTCGCCGCTGACCGAGAACTTCTGCGACGGCTGTACGCGCGTACGCGTCACCTGTACGGGTATGCTCTACCCTTGTCTGGGACAAGAGAGCGGCTCCGACTTGCGCGCGCCGTTGCGCGACCATCTCGACGACGATGAGCCTTGCGCAAAGATCGTAGCCGCAAGGGTGGCGAAGAAGACGCGCGGACACGCGTTCGTCATCGATCGCAACACGGGTATGTCGCTGGCACGCACGATGAATACGACGGGCGGCTGACCTTTTAGCGAGACGCGATTTTTGTGTCCTCGTTGCGAGTCGCTCTGTTCGCTGCAGATACGGAAAAGGCGGAACGTTGTCGCGCCTCGATCGAGCGCATCCTCGATCCCGTGCCGCTGGAACGCGCCGAGTATGTTCTCGCCCTCGGCGGCGACGGCTTGATGCTCGAAGTGCTGCGTCGCTACGGGGTTCGCAAAAAGAAGGTCTACGGCATCAACTGCGGCAGCGTAGGCTTCCTCATGAACGCCTTCGACGAAGAGCGCGCCTCGTGTCTGCAGCAGACGCTACAAACCGCCTCCTCCTATCGCATCGCGCCGCTGGTGCTGGAGACGACGCAGCAGGACGGAACGGAGCTCTGTCATATCGCCTTCAACGATGTCTCGCTCTTTCGCCGCACTGCGCAAGTCGCCAAGCTGCGTCTCTCGGTCGACGGAGCGGTGCGGATGCCTGAACTCTTGTGCGACGGGATCAACCTCTCTACGCCCGCCGGCAGCACCGCCTACAACCTTTCTTTGCAAGGACCCGTGTTGCCGCTGAGCTCGAATGTCCTGGCGCTGATGCCGATCGCTCCCTTTCGACCGCGCAGGTGGCGCGGAGCGCTTCTGCCACGCGAGGCGCGGCTTGAGGTAGAAACCCTGGAAAGCAAAAAACGTCCCGTATCGGCGGTCGCCGACAACGCAGAGGTCACCGATGTCATTCGTGCGCGCATGCACCAAGATAGGAGGAGTGCGGTGACCGTGCTCTTCGATTCCGAACGCGATCTCAACGAACGCGTCGTCAAGGAGCAGTTCGCCGAAGAATTGTAGACATTGCCAAACATTGTAAAAAACCTTGAAAGGAGAGCCATCTTGTCCGAAGTGTGGGATTTTTGTGTCGTAGGCGCAGGGTCGGGCGGCGTTCGTGCCGCGCGGCGCGCAGCAGCGCTGGGCGTGAAAACATTGTTGATCGAAGACAGCGCCTTGGGCGGAACTTGTGTCAACAGGGGCTGTATTCCGAAAAAACTCTATGTCTATGCAGGCGCGCACAGGGGGCTTGCCAAAGAGGCTTCTTCGTTCGGCTGGCAGGCGAGTGGAGAGCGTTCCTTTGACTTGGCGGCATTGCGGCGCAAGAAGGAGGAGGAGCTCGTGCGCTTGCAAGGGCTTTACGAGAAGGGTTGCAGGGAGGCGGGAGTAGAGATCGTCCGCGGCACGGCGCGCATCGTCGCAAAGCGAGACGGCTTGTTCTGTCTTCAAGTTGCGGGCGAAGGGATAAAAAAGGGGACGGGCGAAGGGATGGGCAAGGGGGGAGGAATTGGTAGCGAGGTGCGGGCAAAAAAGCTGCTGCTGGCAACGGGCGGCGAGCCGATCTCGCTAACAGGAAAGGTCGAGGGAGGGGAGATAGCGTGCGTCTCCGATGCCGTCTTTGAACTCGACTCGCTGCCGAAGCGAGTCGTCGTCTTGGGCGGCGGCTACATCGCCTTAGAGTGCGCCGGCATCTTCAACGCGCTGGGCGCACAAACCACTTTGGTGCATCGCAACGATGTGTTGTTGCGCGCCTTCGATCGCGGTCTCGTCAGTCGCTGCTTCGAGGGGCTCAAAGCGCGCGGCATCGAAGCGCGTTTGTCGCGTCGCCTCCGACGGCTGTCGCGCGCGCAGGGGGGCGAGAGGGGAGAGATTCGCGTCGAGTTAGAGGGAGAAGAGGGCGAGGAATCGCTGTGTTGCGATTTCGTGCTGGCAGCGCTCGGTCGCAAGGCGCGCACGCACGACTTGGGGCTGGAGGCGCTGGGAATCGAGACGGACGCGCAGGGCAACATCGTTGCAGACAAGAACTTTGCCGTCTCGTGCGAAGACGATTCTGGCGGCGATTCTGGCGGCGTGTATGCGTTGGGGGATGCGACCGCGTCGCCCGAACTGACGCCGATTGCGATAAGACAAGCGGAAGTGCTGGTCTCGAATCTTTTCGGCGGCGGCAAGGATGTGTTCGATGCGCGCGTCTTGCCGTGCGCCGTTTTTGCGACCCCCGCCTTGGCGAGCGTGGGACTTTCGGAAGAAGAGGCGCGCGCAGACGGAGGGGTGCGCGTCTACGAATCCTCGTTCGTTCCCTTGCGCAGCAGCTTGCGAGAAAGCTCCGAGCGCGAGCGCGTGTTCGTGAAGTTGATCGAACGAGCAGAAGGTACGGCGGGCGAGGGCGAGGTGTTGGGTTGCCACATGGTGGGAAGCGACGCGCCTGAAATCATTCAGGCGTTGGCGCTGGGGTTGCGTCTGCGGGCGCGCAAGAAAGATTTCGATTCGGTGCTTGCTTTGCATCCGACGAACGCGGAGGAGTTCATGACCCTGCGTGATTTTCGTGAATAAGGGCGGCGTGAATGCATGTGGCGCGAGCGAGAGTGGTGCGAGCGAGAGTGATGCGAGCGAGGGGAGTGTGATGCGGGGTTATTTCGGGGTTGGTGTCGAGAATCTGTCGAAGGCGCACAATGCGGGAGCCATCTACAGGACGGCGCATGCGTTCGGGGCGGATTTTGTCTTTGCGTTCGGGGAGGGCTTGCCGCAGCGTCTGTTGGAACAGGTTGACACTTCCAAGGTGGGTCGGCATGTGCCGTTTTATCGGTATCGCGGGTGGGAGAATTTCGTCGTGCCTGAGGGTTGTGCTGTGGTGGGGGTCGAGCTGTGCGAGGAAGCGCGCGATTTGACACAGTTTTTGCATCCGCAACGAGCGGTGTATGTGTTCGGACCTGAGCGGGGTGATTTGTCCGCGCGGGTGAGGGAGCGGTGTCGCGTGGTGGTGAAGATTCCGACGCGCTTTTGTGTGA
>JABACB010000359.1 GCA_014237925.1 Alphaproteobacteria bacterium | reverse complement strand
GGCGCGGGCGCTAAAACGCTAGAAGCAGAAGAGCCAGAAGTGCCCGAAATAGACGCACCCGTCGGCGCATCAATGCTCGAACGCTCCTCATTGCTGATAACTGCCTCTGCCATAGTGGGGGTAATAGTAGCGTAAATAAGGGGCGGTGGGGAGGGGGGGCTGGTGGTGGATAGAAATATGGTAACTATGGGGAAAACTCTAGCTCGGTGGTAAAGCCGCCGGAAAACCCTTCGCGCGAAACTCGCGACCTAATCTGTCCTCTAATAACTTCACCAGCATCGACGATTGCGCATCGCCGCCATACTTGACCTTAGCCTCCGAAAACTGCGACGCCACTAAACTCGCAAGCGCAAGCGGAATCTCATGCCTGCTCCCATGCTCTAAAACAAAACCCAAGTCCTTAAGCGCTAAATCCATCGTAAAATCAATCTGATAACTCCCATTAAGAATAACCTGTCCCTCGCTACCAAAAACAAACGAATCCCCAGAGCTATGCCTGATAGCCGAAAAAGCCGTCGACAAGTCAATACCGCTCGCCTGC
>JABACB010000358.1 GCA_014237925.1 Alphaproteobacteria bacterium | reverse complement strand
CTGGAAGGGGGACAAGAAGATTTTGACGGGGAAAACGATTTGCAAGCCAACGGCAACGAAGCGGTGGGCGATGTTCTCAGCAGCATCGAGAATGTCATCGGCTCGGAGCACGAGGATTGGATCATCGGCGACGAAAACGCCAACCTCCTGTGGGGTCTCGAGGGCAGGGACTATCTTGACGGCGGCATGGGTAACGACATTCTGGCGGGCCATGCAGGGCACGATGTTTTGAATGGCGGCGACGGCGACGACGACCTCGACGGCGGAAAAGGAGCAGACAATCTCTACGGCGATGCGGGCGACGACACCCTGAGAGGTGGAGAAGATTGGGATCTGCTCGAAGGCGACGCGGGTAACGACAATCTTGACGGAGGATCGGGTAACGATCTTCTTGTCGGTGGCACGGGCGCGGATATCATCGAGGGCGGCGAAGGAAGAGACAGGGCTTTCTATCATCGCTCAGACAGAGGGGTCAAGGTCGATCTCACGCAGGAAGGGGGACAAGAAGATTTTGACGGGGAAAACGATTTGCAAGCCAACGGCA
>JABACB010000357.1 GCA_014237925.1 Alphaproteobacteria bacterium | reverse complement strand
AGCAGATAGGGTCACCTGCGGGCTGCCGGTCGACCCGTGGACAGACAGCGACCCGATGCTAGGCTATTATACCGGTGACAGACTCTACAGCTACGGCGGACTGAACAACCTCCGCATCGTATGTAGCGGAGAAGCGGACTCCTACGACAATCTTTTAATGTCTGGCATGTTCTTGGGATTCTATGGAGATCGTTTCGAAGCCGCAGACTTCGCAAGCGACTCCGGCAACTTCGTCAGAGACGGCAACGACCTTGTCATCACCATCAAAAGTATTGATGTCACGATCAAAGATGCCTTCGACACCAACCCCGACACGGGAACGGGCAACTCGGCCTTCACCATCTTCATCGAATTCGACGACGATTGCTCTGCTGCTCACCCCGTAACCGAAGGATTTTGGCACTTCCTCGCCTAAAACGCATCTAATCTTCTCGAAGCCTCGCTTTCTTGAGGCTTGCTTGAAAAGCAAGGCAAATTCCTCCCCACTGCCAGCAGGGAAGGGTGCCAGTGCTGGCTCTTACTCTCCTGATACTCATTCTGCCAAAAA
>JABACB010000356.1 GCA_014237925.1 Alphaproteobacteria bacterium | reverse complement strand
AAAAAGACGTTGTGTATTGAAGACGAATTTTGTAGATTGGTGACCCTCCATGTATCTCTTCTTGTCCCTCTTCTGTTGTGTATTGAAGACGAATTTTGTAGATTGGTGACGCTACAAGCCGATAAACAGAAGATTTGTTAGTTGTGTATTGAAGACGAATTTTGTAGATTGGTGACTCCTTGCCCGCTCTTCGTCCTCGCTGTGTCGTTGTGTATTGAAGACGAATTTTGTAGATTGGTGACGTCAATCCTCTAGTATCACCAGCTAAACTAGTTGTGTATTGAAGACGAATTTTGTAGATTGGTGACGCTGGAATCTAGTATAGTAATCTTTAATATGTTGTGTATTGAAGACGAATTTTGTAGATTGGTGACACCAATCCGGTTCATACGGGGGGGTATTGGGTTGTGTATTGAAGACGAATTTTGTAGATTGGTGACCTTTTTGAAATAGTAAGTCTTGGGTTTTTGGTTGTGTATTGAAGACGAATTTTGTAGATTGGTGACTGATTCGCTAAAAAAGCCGCTGCTCGCTTCGTTGTGTATTGA
>JABACB010000355.1:254-548 GCA_014237925.1 Alphaproteobacteria bacterium | reverse complement strand
GTCGCCGTTAGGCACAAATTGGAAGTTTGCCTGCCAACCCTGCGCCCCTGCTTCGTCCTCGAAACGCAGAATGTTGACGACTCCCGCCTCTACCTCTTCCGTGATGGTGTCGCTGTCGCTTGTTCCTGTGAAGACATAGGTATCTGCGCCTGCGCCGCCTTGCAGGATGTCATCGCCCGCACCGCCCGTGAGCGTGTCTGCGCCTGCGCCACCTTCCAGCGTGTCGATGCCGTCGCCGCCCGTGAGCGTATCTGCGCCCGCACCACCTTGGAGCGTGTTGTCCCTGCCGTCGCC
>JABACB010000355.1:0-244 GCA_014237925.1 Alphaproteobacteria bacterium | reverse complement strand
TTGGCTACCGCCTGTAACAATTTTGACATCTTGCAGCGTGTAGCTCCTGTAGAGAGCTCCCGCCTGCTTGACGACAGCCAGCAGCACATCGTCGACAGGGAGGAGTTCCAGCGTCTTGTCGCTAGCCAACAGAGTTTCAAAATTCGCCTGCGTGTTGCCGTTGCCGTTGACGAAGAAGGTCGAGGCATCGATGGCGACCGAGTCTCCCGCTGCCGTCGCATCCGTTATGGCTTGTCCAAAATTT
>JABACB010000354.1 GCA_014237925.1 Alphaproteobacteria bacterium | reverse complement strand
CGTTGGCTTTGTCTCTCATCGTCAAGATCACTTGTTGGTTAAGCACAGCGACATGGAGATCGGTTGTTGTCCATGTGGCTAGCGAACCTACGCTGTCGAGAACGATACGGATGATGTTGCCTTGATCGACTTCTTGCGCGATGATGTCCTTTCCGTCTTGTCTTGCGCCCGTATAGTGATAGACATAGGTGTCCGTTCCTACCCCGCCCGTGAGCTCGTCGCCATCGTCCAAACCGCCTTCTAAGGTGTCTGCTCCTACCCCGCCCGTGAGCGTGTCTTTACCCGCACCGCCCGTGAGCATGTTGGGTTCATCGTCTCCCGTAAGGATGTCGTTGCCCGCACCGCCGATGACATTTTCTATGTCGATGAGCGTGTCGCCTGCTGCGTCTCCGCTCGATGTTTGTGCTCCCGATGTTGAGAGATCGACCTGGACAGCATCGGCAGAGCTGGCGTAGCTTGCCGTATCTTCACCCTCTCCGCCGTCGAGTGTATCAGCACCGCCGCTGCCTTCTAGCGTGTCATCGCCGAGCAAGGCAACCTGATAGTCCT
>JABACB010000353.1 GCA_014237925.1 Alphaproteobacteria bacterium | reverse complement strand
CTTGTATCCTCTGTTCTTCGAGTTTTTTGCCCAACAGAGTCTTTCGATCGGTCCTCCCTACTACGCGGTACTTTCTCCGTTCTTTCTTGTCGTGCTGGTCGTCTTGGGACTTTTGCCCGCCTTGGGCTGGGGAGGCAGCTCTAGCACGCGAATTCGACGGCACACTCTTCGCCTCGCGCCCGTCGCTTGCGGCTTCGGAATAGCGTTTTTTCTTGCCAGCCGCACGAGCGCGACGGCAGCGATAGCAGCCGCCTTGGGAGCATGGGCGTTGCTGGGTGCCTTGAAGACAAGATCGGCAAAGGATGCGCGCGGCAGCGCGCTTGCGCACGGGGGTGTCGGCGTGTTGGTGATCGCGATTGCGGGGGCAAGCCTTGTCGATGTGGAGAAGTTTCGCACGATGCGCGAGGGCGATCGCATTGCGCTTGCGGGACCTCTTTTCTCCGAGTCTTTGGAGTTGCGCGAAGTGTTTGCGCGAAAAGGTCCCAACTACTTCGAGCGTGGTGCGCGTTTCGCCTTTGCGGACTCTGAACGCGCGCCGCTTTTGCCTTC
>JABACB010000352.1 GCA_014237925.1 Alphaproteobacteria bacterium | reverse complement strand
GAGATTTACCGCCAGATCGAAAGCATGGAGCAGATCTTGGAAGCCGTCGCCGTCGAGCAATCCCTGCCTGATACCTCCACGCGCATCTTGCTGTTTGTAAGAACAGCGCGCGGGGTCGCGTTGGACTTGTCTTTGCGCAATGCCATCGTCGAGCGTTTGCGTACAAATTGCTCGCCGCGTCATGTGCCGTCGCGCATTTTTGCAGCGAACGACTTTCCGCGCACGCGCTCCGGCAAGATCACCGAGACGGCGATCCGCGATGTGATCGCGGGCAAGGCGGTCAAGAATCGCCACGCGCTCGCCAACCCGAACGCGTTGGAAGAATTGTGCGCGGTCGTCGCAAGGGAAGAGGAGAAAGAGCGAGAAGCCGAAAAAGCCGCTGTCTCTGCCCGCGACAAGGTTGACAAATGACAAGGAAGGGGCTCGATTCCCTTGCCGATGTCCAGCTCGAGGTGGTGGAAGAGTTTTCGTTTTTCGACGATTGGGCAGAGAAGTATCAGTATGTGATCGACTTGGGCAAGCGTCTGTCGCCGTTGCGCGAAGACGAACG
>JABACB010000351.1 GCA_014237925.1 Alphaproteobacteria bacterium | reverse complement strand
GCTACCGCTTCCGTCAACAATCGTGTTGACAATGTCATTGGCCGGTAATGTTCTGAATTGAGAAAGAATGTAACGATCGTTACCCGCACCACCCTCAAGCCTGTTGATGCCCCCACCGCCGTCAAGCCTGTCGTTGTCCGCACCGCCGATAAGACGATCGTTGCCCGGACCGCCGTAAAGCACATCATCGCCCACACCGCCGTCAAGGATGTCGTCGTCCGCTTCTCCGCGGAGGATGTCGTTGCCCGCGCCGCCGTCAAGGATGTCGTTGCCCGCATCACCATTGAGTTCGTCGCTACCCGCGTCGCCGAAGAGCATGTCGATGCCCTCGCCACCACGGAGGAAATCTACGCCATCGCCGCCGTTGAGGATGTTGTTGCCACCGCCACCGATGAGGAGGTCGTTGCCCGCAAGACCATTGAGGGTGTCGTCGCCGTCCAAGCCTACTATCAAGTCCTGCCCGCGGCTTCCACTGACCTCTCCGCCCGCAAGCGATGCGGGCACAAGGTTGCCGAACAAAGCATCGTTCTCTCCGTAATGAATATCGTAA
>JABACB010000350.1:321-553 GCA_014237925.1 Alphaproteobacteria bacterium | reverse complement strand
TCCTCCACGACGCCTTTCGCATAACCCTGCCCCCCCTCCAAGCAATCGCGCGCATAGCTCTCATAGACCGCCCTCGTCGAAAGCTCCGCCCCGCAAAGAAGAACCACGCCACAAACAGGGAGCGACGCGCGCTCGACAACCCGCTCGCCAACACCCGAGACCACAACGTTGTTGCTGCGTCCGCGCAAAAAAAACAGCGCGACATCCGAACCCACCGCGCGCGCAACCGAAA
>JABACB010000350.1:0-311 GCA_014237925.1 Alphaproteobacteria bacterium | reverse complement strand
CTCGCCAATGCTCGTGCGCGCATCGCGCAAAAAAGAGGCAGCATCGCTCGATCCCCCGCCCAAACCCGCACCTGCAGGAATCGCCTTGCGAACGACGATGTTCCAAGGGAGCCTCAATTTTGGGAGCCTCAATTTTGGGAGCCTCAATTTTTTAACGCTGCTCTTCGATTCCACCGCGGCTGCAAGCGCACGCATCGCGCGCACAAGAGAGTGATCTTCGCAGACAGGAAACGATTCCTTCTCAATGTCAGATTTGCAAAACTTGACAGCAAGCTCGCCGCTGTCTTCTCTGTCCTCCACCTCCAGCCCGT
>JABACB010000034.1:11942-14773 GCA_014237925.1 Alphaproteobacteria bacterium | reverse complement strand
GGGGCGGTAGTCAGAAGGACGGGATATCTTACAAAGCCCCAGGCCTGAGGCTTTGCGCGATGCGTTCATGCTGTTTTTTAACTCGGATGCCCCGACAAGGAACGCACTCACGAAAAGACGGCGGCTTTGCTTTGTCAAGATTCAAAGACGAGTCTCAAAGAGTATGCCAAAACGCATCATCCAAAGCTATCTCCGTGAAAGAGTCGCCACTGCCATACTGGACGTTGATGGTGAATGCCAAGTTGCCCGTTCCTGTCGAGGAGTCGCTATCGAAGGCATTGGAGATCTCGATTTTGTCCGTGATGCCATCGTTGGCATTTTTATCGACGGTGATGACGAGACCGTTGCCGACCCTGACGAAGTTTGCCGAGGATGCGGTGAAATCCTCAGCTTCGTAAGAAGCATGACTATTACTTACAAATCGCAAGGTCATGGTGTCTCCTGTGTCATCGTAGATGAGGTCTGTGCCGTCGCCGACAGAAAAGACATAGCTATCCGCGTCCTCGTCGCCCAACAGGACGTCGTTGCCCGCGCCGCCGTAGAGCGTGTCGACGCCCGCGTCACCGTTGAGAACATCGTTGCCTTCAGCGCCGTAGAGCATATCGTCGTCAGCACCACCGTAAAGCACATCTCCGCCGCCACCACCGTAGAGATGATCGCCGTCAGCACCGCCGTAGAGATAGTCTCTTCCGCCAAAGCCTCTAAGAGTGTCTGCCCCTTCCAAGCCTACCAGCAAGTCTTTCCCTCCACCGAGAGGTGCCTCTAAAGTTCCCCCCTCTGTGGTTGCCATCGTCAACCTACCTAAAGATTCGTCGCTCCCGCCGTAGTGTAGGCTGTAGCGACCATCCGCATAGGAAGACTCAAGGATCTTCACGGAATGGTCACGGACCCTGATGACCACATCGCCAGCATCGTTGCGCGAGAAGGAGAAATCACCAGCACCCGCAGCATCCCTGAAGTGGAGTTTGTTGACTGTCCCTATCGCGTCGTTTTCATCGCCTCGGACCGTGTCCGCGCCACCGCCACTTCGGAAGACATAGGCATCTGCGCCCGCGCCGCCCTCCAGCGTGTCTGTTCCCGCGCCGCCGTAGAGCTCGTCGTTGTCACCGCCGCCGTAAAGGTGGTCGCTGCCTGCCTCGCCGTAGAGATGGTCCTCGCCCCCACGCCCGTAGAGACGGTCGTTGCCTTGCTTTCCACGGAAGGTGTCTTCGCCTGCCAATCCTATCATCACATTAGGAAGGCCTCTTCCAGAAGTGATAGACCCGCCCGCAGTTGTCGCCATATAAAAATCAGCTGTTCTACTGCCGCCGATCAGTAGGTTCGTCCCAAACAGTGTGTAGCTGCCGTGCTTGTAGGCAGCAGCCAAAATCGTCACGGAGCCTTCCTCTGTCGCGATGATCACATCGCCAGCATCGTTACGCGAGAAGGAGAAATCATCTAAAGTTCTCACACTGCTTTCTTCGAACTGTAGATTGCTGCTTCCGAAGCCTGGTCTTTCCAAAATGGTGTCATCACCATAACCATCCCCAAAAACATAGGCATCGCCTCGGTAGAGATCGTCGTTGCCTGATCCACCGGTGATGGTACTACCATGATTACCGCCGTCGATCAGATCGTTGCCCGCACCTCCGTAGAGATGGTCGCCCGCTGATAAAGAGCCCCTCTTGTCCGTGCCATCTTCCCTGCTACCGTAGAGCTCGTCGTTGCCATCTCCCCCATAGATATGGTCAACTCCACTGTTGCCGATGATGATGTTGTCTTCCGCATCGCCGACAAGCAGGTCACTGTGCTCTGATCCCGCAAGGTATTCAATGTTGGTGAGAATGTCGCCCTTAGCTTCGTTGTTGTTGGCTAGGAGTCTTACCAATGTTCCGTCGAAGTCAATTTGTTCCTCTCCCTTCAAAGCAAGACTCACTCTGACCCCTTTGTCAGAGTTCTTGTAGGAGGCAGTGTCTTTTCCCGAACCGCCGTCAAGGTTGTCGCTGCCCGCGCCACCTTCCAGCGTGTCTGTCCCCTCATTACCATAGAGCGTGTCATCGTTATCACCGCCGCTGAGCCTGTCGCGACCCGCCAAGCCTAGCAACAAGTCTGCCCCCGCAGTGCCTATCAGTGCCGCATCATCCCCGGTCGTGCCGAGAGTCAACTGCCCCAACGGCGTGTTGCCATCGCCGTAGTGTAGGCTGTAGCGACCATTCGCATAGGAAGAAGCAAGGATCGTCACAGAGTCCTCCCCGACCTTGACGCTCACATCGCCCGCATCGTTGCGCAAGAAGGAGAAAGAATCGAAACCTGTTGCATCCCTGAAGTGGAGTTCGTTGACCACTCCTTCTGCGTCGTTTTCATCGCCTCGGATCCTGTCCGCGCCATCGCCGCTTCCGAAGACATAGGTATCTGCGCCCGCACCGCCTTCCAGAATATCGTTGCTTGTGCCGCCCGTAAGCGTGTCTGTTCCCGCTTCACCATAGAGCGTATCAATGCCATTACCGCCGTAGAGCTCGTCGTTGTCCGCGCCGCCGTAGAGCGTGTCGCCATACCCGTCTCCGTAAATCTTGTCGTTGCCTGCCCCGCCGTAGAGCGTGTCGATACCTCTGCCACCATGCAGCTCGTCGTTGCCCGCCTTGCCATCAAACCTGTTGGCTTCATCGCCGCCCGTAAGCGTGTCTCCGAACGCCGAGCCGACGAGGTTTTCGATCCCTACAAGAGTGTCGCCCTCGGCATCGTCGCCACTGCCTTCGCCCGTAACCAAGTTGACCACAACGCCATCATCGTCCGCGCTTTGAGAACCTTCGTAGCTGGCGGTGTCTGAGGGGCTATTTCCTCCGTCCAAATGG
>JABACB010000034.1:0-11845 GCA_014237925.1 Alphaproteobacteria bacterium | reverse complement strand
TGGTCTGCCCCTGCGCCTCCTGTGAGCGTGTCAGCATACCCGCCGCCGTAGAGATTGTCGTCGCCAGCCCCGCCGTCGAGTGTATCGATACCCCTGCCACCATAGAGATTGTCATCACCCCCACGACCAACGAAGGTATCTTCGCCATCATCGCCCCACATCAAGTCTGCCGCATCATCACCAGCTGCCGTAATCGTTGCGCCCGCAACCCCCGTCAGCGTAAGCCTTCCCAAATCTGTGTTGCCATCGCCGTAGTGCAGGCTGTAGCGACCACTCGCATAGGAAGAAGCAAGGATTGTCACAGAGTCCTCCCCGACCGTGATGATCACATCGCCAGCAGCGTTGCGCGAGAAGGAAAAATCGCCGCCACCCGTCGCATCCCTGAAGTGGAGTTCGTTGACTATCCCCGTCGCGTCGTTTCCATCGCCTCGGATCGTGTCTGCGCCATCGCCGCTTCGGAAGACATAGGTGTCCGCGCCCGCACCACCTTCCAGAATATCGTTGCTTCTACCCCCCTCCAGCATGTCTGTTCCCGCATCGCCATAGAGCGTATCAAGGCCATTACCGCCGTAGAGTTCGTCGTCGCCTACCCCGCCGTAGAGCGTGTCGCCATACCCGTCTCCGTAAATCTCGTCGTTGCCTACCCCGCCGTAGAGCGTGTCGATACCCCTGCCGCCGTGCAACTCGTCGTCGCCCGCCTTGCCCTCGAACTTGTTGGCTTCATCGCCGCCCGTAAGGATGTCGTTGCGAAGCGAGCCGACGAGGTTTTCGATCCCTACAAGAGTGTCGCCCTCGGCATCCTCGCCACTGCCTGCGCCCGTAGCCAAGTTGACCACGATACCCTCAACATCTGTGCTGCCCGCACCTTGAGAACCTTCGTAGCTCGCGGTGTCTGCGGGGCTGTTTCCTCCGTCCAAATGGTCTGCCCCTGCGCCTCCTGTGAGCGTGTCAGCATACCCGCCGCCGTAGAGATGGTCGTCGCCAGCCCCGCCGTCGAGCGTGTCGATGCCTCTGCCACCATAAAGATTGTCATCGCCCCCACGACCGAAGAAAGCATCACCGCCTTCATCGCCTAGCATCAAGTCTGCCACATCGTCGTCAGCTGCCGTGACCGTTGCGCCCGCAACCCCCGCCTGCGTAAGCCTTCCCAAATCTGTGTTGTCCTCGCCGTAGTGTAGGCTGTAGCGACTGTCCGCATAGGCAGAAGCAAGGATCGTCACGGAGTCGCTACCGACCGTGATGATCACATCGCCAGCATCGTTGCGCGAGAAGGAGAAAGAGTCGATACCCGTCGCATCCCTGAAGTGGAGTTCGTTGACCGCTCCTATCGCGTCGCTTTCATCGCCTTGGATCGTGTCTGCGCCATCGCCGCTTCGGAAGACATAGGTATCTGCGCCCGCACCACCATCCAAAATATCGTTGCTTGTGCCTCCCGTAAGCGTGTCTGTTCCCTCATCGCCATAGAGCGTGTCTGTCCCCCTGTCACCGTAGAGCTCGTCGTTGTCTGCACCGCCGTAGAGAAAGTCGCCATACCCGCCGCCGTAGAGATTGTCGTCGCCATCTCCGCCGTGGAGCGTGTCGATGCCCACTCCGCCGTAAATCTGGTCGTTGCCACCTCTTCCTTGGATCGTGTCATCACCTGCCAAGCCTAGCAACAAGTCTCCCCCTTCAGTTCCTTCAATCGCCGTATCATCCCCAGCACTACCTACATCCAACCTTCCCAACTGCGTGTTGTCCTCGCCGAAGTGTATGTTGTAGCTGGCACCGGCACTAGCAGCACCAATAATGTTCACGGAGTCGCTGCCAGCCGTGATCTTCACACCGCCGCTGTCGTCGCTCGAGAATTGGAGGGTGTCGATACTTGTGACATCTCGGAAGTAGAGCGCGCCGCCATCTGTCTCGCCTTGGATCGTATCTGCGCCGTCGCCGCTTCGGAAGACATAGATGTCTGCACCCGCACCGCCTTCCAGAATGTCGTTGCCCTCTTGTCCGTAGAGCTCGTCATTGCCTTCACCGCCGTAAAGCGTATCTACGCCACCACCACCATAGATCTCGTCATTGCCACCATTGCCATAGATAATGTCGTTACCCGCCAAGCCTACCAACAAGTCTGCGTTGTCGGTGCCTACGATTGCCTCGCTGTCAGTACTGAAGGACAGCTGTATCAGCTCCGTCTTGCTGTCGCCGTAGAATAGGGTGTAGCGATCGTTCGCATAGGAAGGTTCAAGGATCGTCACAGAGTCCTCCCCGACCTTGATGATTACATCACCAGCGTCGTTGCGCGAGAAGGAGAAATCGCCGATACCCGTCGCATCTTTGAAGTAGAGTTCGCTGTCGTCCGTCTCACCTTGGATCGTGTCTGCGCCGTCGCCGCTTGTGAAGACATAGGTGTCTGCGCCCGCGCCGCCATCCAGAATATCGTCGTGCACTCCCCCCTCCAGCGTGTCTGTTCCTGCACCGCCGTAGAGCGTGTCGATGCCCGCTCCGCCGTAAATCTGGTCGTTGCCACCTCTGCCTTGGATCGTGTCATCACCTACCAAGCCTAGCAACAAGTCTCCCCCTCCAGTTCCTTCAATCGCCGTATCATCCCCGGTGGTGCCAAGAATCAGATTAGCCAACAGCGTGTTGCCATCGCCATAGTGTAGGCTGTAGCGACCGTTCGCATAGGAAGAATCAAGGATCGTCGCAGAGTCGCTACCGACCGTGATGATCACATCGCCAGCCCCGTTGCGCGAGAAGGAGAAATCATCGATACCCGTCGCATCCCTGAAGTGGAGTTTGTTGACCACTCCTTCTGCGTCGTTTTCATCGCCTCGGATTGTGTCTGCGCCGTCTCCGCTTCGGAAGACATAGGTGTCTGCACCCGTGCCTCCCAGTAGGATGTCGTTGCCCGCGCCGCCTTCGAGGGTATCTGCGCCCTCGCCGCCGTCTAGGATGTCGTTGCCGCCCAGCCCTTGCAGGATGTCTACGCCTCCACCGCCTGCCATGAAGTCTGCTGCATTGTCGTCAGCTGCCGTGAGCGTTCCGCCCGCGGTCTCCGCCTGCGCAAGCCTTCCCAAAGCCGTGTTGGCATCGCCGTAGTGTATGCTGTAGCGACCATTGGCGTAGGAATCAGACAACAGATAAGTCAAGTCGTTGCCGACTGTGATTCTCACATTGCCGTTATTCTCGCGCGAGAAGGAGAAGCTATCGATACCTGCTGCGTTTTTGAAGTAGAGTTTGTTGACCGTCCCTGCTACGTCGTTTTCATCGCCTCGGATGGCATCCCCGCCATAAAGACCTTCATCGAAGACATAGGTGTCGGCACCAGTGCCACCTACCAGCGTGTCCGAGCTCGTTCCACCGTAGAACGTGTCTTCCCCTGCGCCGCCTTCGAGGACGTCGTTGCCTCCTCCGCCGTAGAGCTGATCGTCGTTATCAGCGCCTTGTAGGAGATCGTTGCCCGCGCCACCGCGTAAGATGTCTACGCCCGCAGATCCCACCATCCAGTCTATGTTGCCGTCGTCTGCCGCCGCGATTTCCCCGCCTTCGGTTGTCGCCAGCGAGAGCCTGCCCAGTTGAATGTTCCCGTTGCCGTGGTGCAAGCTGTAGTGCCCAGAGACGAAATCCTTGATGGTAACGGAATCGCTGCCGAGTGTGATTGTCACATCGTTGTCGGTACGCGAGAAGGCAAAGGAGTCTCTACCTGTCGCATCTTTGAAATAGAGTTTGCCGCCGTCCGAGTCGGCTTGGATGGTGTCTGCGCCATGCCCGGTTTGAAAGATATAGACGTCGTCTGCATCATCCCCGCCTTCGAGGATGTCGTCGCCTGTTCCGCCGATGAGGATGTCGCTACCCGAGTGCCCCTGCAGGATGTCGTCGCCTGCCCCGCCTGTGAGGGTATCGCCGTCCGAGTTGCCCTGTAGGATGTCGTTGTCGTTGCCGCCGCTGAGGTCGTCGTCGCCTCCCAAGCCTCGCAGCCAGTCCCTGCCTGAGGCACCGGACAATATGTTGCGGTCGGCAGTGCCGAGAGAGAACTTGCCCAGTTCCGTGTCGCTGTCGCCGTAGAAAATGGCGTAGCGACCATCCGCATAGGAAGAGGCAAGGATCGTCACGGAGTCGCTACCGACCGTGATGACAACATCGCCAGCAGAGTTGCGCGAGAAGGAGAAAGAGTCGATCCCCGTTGCATCTTTGAAGAAGAGGTTGTTGAACGTCCCTGTTGCGTCGTTTTCATCGCCTTGGATCGTGTCTGCGCCGTCGCCGCTTGTGAAGACATAGGTGTCTGCGCCCGCGCCGCCATCCAGAATATCGTCGTGTACTCCCCCCTCCAGCGTGTCTGTTCCTGCACCGCCGTAGATCGTGTCGACGCCTCTTTCGCCGTAGAGTTTGTCGTTGTCTGCACCGCCGTAGAGCGTGTCCCAACCCCCTCCGCCGTAGATCTCGTCGTTGCCTTCCCTGCCTTGGATGAGATCGCCGCCTCCGTGTCCTAGGATGATGTCTACGCCTGTCGAGCCGACAATCCAATCTGGCTCACCGTCTTCCGCTGCCGTGGTCGTTTCGCCCGCAGTCGTAACCTGCCAAAACCTGCCCAGTGCGATGTCGTCCGTACCGTAGTGCAAGCTGTAGCTACCATTGGCGAAATCTTCGACGGTAACGGAATCGCTGCCGAGCGTGATTGTCAGAGCGTCGCCGACACGCGCAAAGGCGAAGGAGTCTGCGCCTGTCGCGCCTTTGAACAGCAGTTTGCCGCCGTCGTCGCCTGATATAATGTCGTTGCCGTCGCCGCTTCGGAAGATATAAGTGTCGTAGCCCTCGCCGCCGTAGAGGGTATCTCTGCCCTCGCCGCCGTCGAGGGTGTCGTTGCCGCCCAGCCCTTCGATGAAGTCGTCGCCTGCGAAACCTTCGAAGTCTTCTGCTGCGTCCGATCCTTGAAGCCTGTCTACACCGTCAGTGCCTTCCGTGCGAGCCTGGAAGGTCAAGGGACCTGCCTGCGTGTCGCTATCGCCGTAAAACATGGTGTAGAGACCCTCTGCGAAATCTTTGATTCTAACGGAGTCGCTACCGACTGTGACGATGGCATCGTTGCCATCTTTCGTGACAATGAGATGGTCGTATTCTGTCGCATCTTTGAAATAGAGTTTGCCCCCATCCGCATCGCCTTCGATGATGTCTGCGCCGTCGCCGCTTCGGAAGACATAGGAGTCTGCGCCTGCCCCGCCTTTGAGGGTATCGCTGCCTAAGCCGCCTTCGAGGGTGTCTGCGCCGTCCCCTCCCTTCAGAATGTTGTCTACCCTATTGCCTGTGAGGGTGTCGCCTTGTGCCGAGCCGACGATATTTTCGATGTTCGCAGCATTCACATTTTCGAGGCTGTCGCCCGCAGCTTCTCCTCCCGAGAACTCTCCTGTGGCAAGGTTGACGGTAACAGCCTCTAGGGAATTTTTGTAGACGATCTCATCTATTCCCTCGCCGCCGTCGAATCTGTCGCGATGCAAGCCGCCTTCCAGAATGTCGTTGCCGCTGCCTCCCCTGAGGGTATCGTTGCCGGTAAGTCCTATGAGGATATCGTCGCCTCTCCCTCCTTCCAAGATGTTCCCATAGAGGTCGCCTACCAACTTGTCCGCGAAATTTGAGCCAACGAGGGTATCGACTCCAGTACTACTGGCGTCGATTAAAAATGAAAAAACATCGCCTTCGGCATCGTCTCCTATGCCTTTCTGCGCGTTCCCATCCTCGTCTACACCCAGCAGGTATATTGTGACACCGACACCGTCGCCGTCAGAATCCGGAGAGTCCTTGTAGCTCACGACGTCGCGGGCGCCATTGCCAGCTACGAAGGTGTCTGCGCCCGCGCCGCCTACGAGAGTGTTGAAGTATTGGTTTCCGCCCGTAGCTGTCAATGTGTCATCACCTGCGCCGCCGTAGAGCAGGCTTTCGCTGACAGCGCCCGTCAAAACATCGTTGCCATCTCCTCCGTAAACAACAATTCTGTCATCGTCTCTAGGTATTCGGGTAGTGCTAACAACAACGGTATCGTCGCCGCCATAGCATAAAACGAATGCTGACAAAGAATTGATGATGACATTATTAGCTTCATCTGTGCCTACTACCAGTGCATCTTCTCTCACTTCTTCTCTTGTTAAGTCTGGATCTAAAATCCTTAACTTACCCAAAGTGGTGTCTCCAGCACCGTATTGCACGGTGTATCTGCCATTGGCGTAGACAGCTGCCTTAATTGTCACGCTACTTACATCCACATTGCCTGAGGCATCCGTAGTTCTCGTCGTGATGAGAACATCGCCGTTATTCTCGCCTCCTGTCTGATCGATGCTGAAGATGAAAT
Organism: Alphaproteobacteria bacterium; assembly: GCA_014237925.1. Taxonomy (GTDB): domain Bacteria; phylum Pseudomonadota; class Alphaproteobacteria; order JABAAW01; family JABAAW01; genus JABAAW01. The sequence goes on along the minus strand of JABACB010000034.1, from coordinate 5,523 downwards.
CCTCAGGATCAGACACATCCTTAAACCGCAAGACGTTGCTTTGCCCTACAGCAATACTCTCTTGCACTATCTTATCATCGCCACCCCCATGGTAAAAGGTATAGGTATCCCTACCGGTGCCGCCATTGAGGATGTCGTTGCCCGCACCACCTGTGATAAAGTCATTGCCACTGCCACTGTTGATAGTGTCATCGCCCGCACCACCTGTGATATAGTCAACGCCGCGGCCACTTGTGATAGTGTCTATGCCCGCACCGCCATCGAGGGTACCGCCATAATCTCCGCCTGTAATGGTGTCGTCGCCCGCCCCACCTCTAATTGTGACACTCCGCGCATAGGCAAGCGCTCTGAGTTCGTCGTTGCCTTCCCCTCCCTCATAAGTGTGCCCGGCTTGTAAATCCAACATTTTGTCGTTAAACGGCGAGCCTATGATGCGTTCAATCCCCGAAATTTCATCGTCTCTAGAATAGGGATATTTTCCGAAAATAAGTGCGCCTTCATAGCTACCCGTACTTCCTGTCTTTCTGGTGATATAGATTGGGCTATCGCTGTTTTCGTAGCTCAGGGTATCGAAACCACCCCCGCCACTAAACACTTCTTCTCGATTGTTTGCTTGAAAGAAGTCATCGCCAGCACCGCCTTGGTAAGTGTCGCCAGCAGTATCCGGATTGTTAGCTATGCCGGAATAGAAAGCGTCATCGCCATCACCACCCTGAAGGGTGCGCTTATTTCCCAGCTTTAGATCTACCAGCACATCGCTATTGTCCGTTCCTGCAGGCACCGTGCCGTTGGAAGCCACCAAAGCCAATCTGCCCAGCGACTGAACCGAGCTCCCCGCCGCTTGGTCGTCTATGCCAAAAGTAATGCTGTATCGACCATCCGCGTAAGAATCTTGCGCAATTGTTACCGAGCCACCACCCGCGCTGACGACCAGATTGCCATCACCATCGCGCGAAAAGGAGAACGCGCCTCGACTGGACACGTCTGGAAAGGACAGAATTCCAGATTCTGTATTGCCCGATACGGTGATCGTATCGCCATCTTGAGCGGTATAGATGTTTGCCATGGTCTTGCTCCTTCTTGCAAAAGTTTGTGTTGTAGAAGGCTTGTTGGGACAGAGATTGCCCTTCAGCCTTCCGTGTTGTTCGTCTGTCCCCCCCCACCTGTTCTCGCTTTTGGCCTTGCGTCAGCTGTCTTTTGCCAGCTTTCCCAAGATCAGAAGTCAAGTCCAGAAGTCAAGGTCAAGGTGTTCTTGCCAAACACCTCCTCCCTTCAAGTCCCTCTTCTCCCAAACATCCCCCCAAGTCATCCCTCAAGCGAATCTCCAATGGACACTCTGAAGGCACACTAGAGGGTAGAAACATAAAAAGTCAACCCTTACCTTTGCTTTTTATTCGCTGTTCACGAAAAGTTTACCACACCTCTCGTCCCAGGCGATTCCAGCAGCAAAATCGGAGGTAACCCCAAAAAAACGCGTGCGCAAAGCCTTTGTCCTTATAAAAAAGCGAGAAAAAAAAATCCTTCTACCCCCTTCCCCCTCTCCTGCTTCAGGTCAGCAAAAAACATGTCCCGAAGCAATCTTGCGCGCCGTTCTCGTCAATCTCGTCGAGCGCAACAAAAACCCATGCTCCCCCTCACGAGAAAAATCAACCTCCAGCGCAAAAACTCCCAAAGGATGCTCGATGCCGATCGAGACGACGCCTCCCCCATGTTCTTTGTGTTCTTTGTGTTCTTTTTGTCGCAAACCCTCTTGCAACAAATCTTCCGCCACCGTTCCCTTCGTCAGCAGACAGGCAGCCAAACATTGCGCCCCTGTCGCCGCCATCGTCGGATGACACTTCCAAGGCACGAAATAACGCGCTGCAAGATCGCCTCCCTTCTCGGCGCGCGCGACCAACGCAAACTTCGGGAGTACCGAATTCTTCACCTCTCCAACTTCTCCTAACCCCATGCGCCTCCCCCCTTGTCTGCGCACGGCTTGCATCTTCGTCAGAAAATCCTTCCTCCCGTCGAGCTCCTCCGAGGATTCATGTCCCGAAAGCCCAAAACTCTCGGCGCGCGCGATCACCATCGGCACGGCGACATCCATACAAGTGACAGGAATACCTTCGATCGTCTCCTGCGCGCACCCCGTCGGCAAAAGTCCTTTCGTCTTCGATCCTACGATGTCCGTAAACTCTAGCGCAATCGGCGCAGCCGTGCCTGGAACGCCGTCGATGGCATACGCTCCCTCGTAGCAAACCTTTCTGTCGGGTGTTTGCACGATGGCACGCACGCAGGCTCCCGTGTTGAGCGCGCGAATCGAGACTGCCGTCTCCCCTTCGCTCGCCTCGACTAGCCCCGTCTCGATTGCGGCAGGAGCAACGCCGACCAAGATATTGCCACAAGTCGGAGCGTAATCCACGACGCGCTCTTCCACCGCGACTTGCGCAAAAAAATAGTTGATGTCCGTTGCGCTGTCCGTCTCCCCGCCCTTCGAGCGAGAAAGCATCGCTACCTTCGTCGTCACCGAAGCCCCTCCGCCGATTCCGTCGATGTTGAGCGGATGTCCTGCTCCCATAATCTTGATCAGCCGTGCCGAAAGCTCTCCTTCGTCTTGCGGCAAGTCGGCGCGTTTAAAATAGGCTCCGCGCGAAGTGCCGCCGCGCATCAACAGGAAAGGAATCGGTTGTGGCGACACGGGTAGCGGAGGCTTGTCAGGAGAGAGGCCAGGGTAGGTCGAAGAGCTCTTGCAACAATCCGGGCGGAAAGCTTCTGTTCAGAACGCCTCCTGCCATGACGATAAAGCCCACGCCTGCTGCCGCGAGAAAAAGCGTTTTGCTCCAAGAAAGGCTGGCTCGCAACCTTAGAAAAAACGCAAGGAAGCAGACGAGCGCTGCGACAAAACCCACCAGCGCAGAGAGAGCGACGAGCCCTGCAAGCCATCCCAAGCTGCTCCATTGCGAATAGGGTGCCGATGCCTCTGCTTCCTCCTTGTCCGCAAACATCGGATCGCCTGCAGGAAGAACCGCCGCTCGCCAGACAAGCACGCAACAAGCAAGGCTCGCCACGAAAGCGATTGTTGCGGGAAAAATTTTGTCTGTCATCGGAGCGATCGTCAGCGCGTCGACAAGGCTGGTCACGACATAGAGCATGACGATACAGAGGAAGAGGCTAGGCGCAAGTTTGCCTTGTCCAAGTTTGCTTTGTGATTTGTTCTTCCCCTCGCCGTGCAGCTTCTTGCCTTGCCTCACCCCAAACACCAACGAGACTGCTGTCAAGGCAAGCAAGACAAGAACGATGGGCGAAAAAATGTAGGCGAGTCCCGCTCCTGCGGCTTGTTCGAACTTGAACGCTGCCACCTGCCACGCCTGAAAGCTGTAGTTCTCGGCTTGCGTCGAGAGGACGAAGCCGATCAGAAAGGCGGGACGCGACCATTCGAAGCGGCGCATGAACACGCCCAAAAGCCCGAACCCCAACAGCGCGAACAGATCGCCGAGCGATTGGCGTGCTTGAAACGCAGCGAAGACGATTAATGTCAGCAGAAACGGCGCAAGCAGCGTGAAGCTGATCGTCGTCAGTCGCGCGATCCATCCCGAAAGCAGGATGCACAAACCCGCGCCCAACACATTGGCGAGTGCCAACGACCATACAGTAGTGTAGGTCAAGGCGAGATCGGTCGTCAGCATTTGCGGTCCTGCCTCATAACCCAGCAGCGCCAATCCGCCGATGAAGATCGCCATCGATCCCGAGCCCGGAATACCGAAGACCAATGTCGGCACCAGCCCTCCCCCTTCTTTCGCGTTGTTGGAACTCTCGGGACCTATCACGCCGCGAATGTCGCCGTCGCCGAAACGTGCCTTCTTGTCTTTTGTGCTTTGCACGGTGTGACCGTAGGCGATCCAATCGACGACAGAGCCGCCGAGACCGGGGATGATTCCCACAACCACACCGATGACGGCGCAGCGCATCGAGAGGAAAAGATTGCGCCACCAGTCTCGGATACCGTCCCACCACCCCGCTCCCAGCGTCGCATCGCGCGAGATCGCTCTGTCCTGACGCAACAGAGCGATGATCTCAGGGATTGCAAAAATTCCCAAGCCGACGATCACAAGCTGAAAGCCGTCGTAGAGGTACGCCCACTCGATCGTGCTCATGCGCGCAGAGCCCGTCGCATCCGCCGCCCCCACGCTGCCGACCAACAAGCCCAAGGCGGCGGCGACCAGTCCTTTCAAAGGAATCCTGCCCGCCAACACCGCCACCATAGAAAGCCCGAAAAATGTGATCGTCAACAACTCGGGCAAACCGAAGGCAAGCACGACAGGTCTTGCCACGAAGACGAGCAGCACAAGCACGCACGCTCCCAACAATCCTCCGAACAAGGACGAGACAAATGCTGCCGACAAGGCGCGAGCCGCCTGTCCTTGCCTGGAAAGAGGAAAGCCGTCGAGCACGGTTGCCTGCGATGCGGAAGAGCCCGGGATGCCCATCAACACGCTTGCGAAGGTGTCGGCGGTCGGGATCACCGCAACTAGCCCCACCATGAGCGCAAGCCCTGAGACGGGGTCCATCCCGTAGATGAAAGGCAAGACCAAACTCAGTCCCGCGATGCCTCCCAGCCCCGGAAACACACCGACGGAAAGACCCAACAACACGCCGAGCGCAAGGAAAAGCAGCTGCTCGGGCTGTAAAATAAGAGCGAAAGCCTCGCCTAAGGCGGGCAGAGCGGTCGCTAGCGCGTCCATCGTCTTATTCGGCTATCTCCTCCTCCTCTCCTGCGACAACAGACAACGGCAGACTCGGCAGACAAGCATTGGAGCCATGTGACTTGACTTGCCTATACATCTCTCAGCGCACAAGACCCGACGCGGAGCGCAACGCAGAAGTCGCGCTCCGTGTCGGGTTGCTTGTTGTCAGCGTGGGTTAACTTAAGGTGTGTTATCAGAGTGTCAGTTCAGCTTGACACCGTAGCGTTCCTCCAGCCAGTTGACGACAAAGGCTTTCGCTTTGGGATTGACGCGGATCGCCTTTTTCAAGGCTGTACGCGCTTCCTTGCCCGTCATCTGCGGATACTTGCCGAGCCTTTTTGCCGACTTCTCGGCAAAATCGGGACGCTGATGGATACGCTGGAACGCCTCGCTGTAAGTACGCACCATCTCCTTCGTTGCTCCTTTGGGCAGGAAGACCATTTTTTGCGCAGGGAATCCCGCAACGAAGAAAGCCTTCCAAGCCTCCCACTTCGCTCCTGAGGGTTTCTTGCCCTTCATACGCTTGAAGACCTCGGCAAAGGTCGGGATGTCGGGAAATGTCGGGTCGCGCACGATGCGCCCCTTCTTGTCGAGCGCCCCCCAAGTCATGATCGGCACCGCCTTGCCGGACTTGACGAGAGGCACGACGCCTTTCAGATAGCCCGACGAAGTTTGGTAGTCGATGTTCGCCTCGCCGCGCTCAAACATCAAACGCCCGTCGCCGCGCCCCTTGATGCCGAAGACAGGCTTGACATCAAGCCCCAGCATCTCCCACGCCAGCAGCGGCACGAGATCG
>JABACB010000349.1 GCA_014237925.1 Alphaproteobacteria bacterium | reverse complement strand
TTGCAAACAAGGTGGCACTGAGAAGGTGTTTCAGTTTGAACATGAGAATCTCCTTTTTTAAGAATCAAGAATCTCAATCAAGAATCTCTTTGGCGATTCCAAGATTGCGATTCCAAGATTGAACAATGAGAACGAAGGCATTCTCGCACAGAGCGGGGAAGCGAGTCAACAAAACTTGCCGAAATTCTGTTGCGACACCGACAACCGACGCCGACTTGACGACATCTTGTCCTGATTCAGTCTTTTTCGCCGCTCGCAACCCATTGAAATAACTGCTTTTTCTATGCGAACGCACTGCGAACGCATTTTGTATGCAGTTTTTGAGCCTAACCACTTGATTCCATTGTCTTTTCTCGAAAACGCTGAAAAACCATACTCTATTTATTTAATTCATATCCCTCCCAACCACCCCCTTTATAAGGGTTGGGGAGAGATTTGTCTACAAGAATCCACAATCGCTCCAAAACTTATCCACAGGTTTCTCCACAAGCCCCCTCATGTGGTGGATTTGTCGTGCGCTGAGGATGTTGCGGCGGCGCGTTTTCCGCCCTACG
>JABACB010000348.1 GCA_014237925.1 Alphaproteobacteria bacterium | reverse complement strand
GATAGGTGAAACTCGCCCATAGCAGATAGTCGTTGATGCGATACGGTTCCTGCGCCCAAACATTTGAAAGGGCGACCACCGCGACCATCGCTGCGCTCGGCAAGAGGGGGGGGAGGTAAAAGGAGATGTTTTTTCCAAGCATGACGACTATCATGCGTTGTCAGAAAGGGCGTTGCAAGGCAATGCGTTCCTCTGTTCCTTTAGTGTCGATTCTTTACAGATTCTTTTTAATGACAATGCCTTCGCCGAATCCCTCCGCCGTGATGCCAAAGGTCGCTGAGACAACGGACGAAGAAGCGACCGAAAAGTCGACCGAAGAAGCGACTGAAGATTCGACCGAAGAAGCGACATTGGATACGCGCGGGCTTGTCTGTCCGCTTCCCGTTCTGAAAGCGCGTAAGCGATTGCAAAGCCTTGCGTCAGGGAGTATCCTGCGCGTTCTCTCGGACGATGCGGGTTCGCTTGCGGACTTTCGTCATTTCTGTACGGAGCAGCAACACGAGTTGCTGGGACAAAGCAAGGACGCGCCTTGTGCGACTTTGATTGTCCACCGCATC
>JABACB010000347.1 GCA_014237925.1 Alphaproteobacteria bacterium | reverse complement strand
CAAGACGGGGCGGATAACAACACCATAATGACGTCTAGACGCTGAAACGAACGCAGCAGGAACAATAAGCCAAGACTGCCACATTTTGCGAACAATCAAGGAAAACGGAACACAACTACGCAGGAAAAACAGCAATCAAACCTCTACCAGCCGAATGCGTGAAGAAGAGACATACAGGTATGAACTCAACAACGTTGCAAACAGAAGGTACACGTCAAGGGTATGCTATTCGCTTTCACCTAACGATTTCACGTACTTTTCACATTCTTTTCAAATTCCTTTTCATCTTTCCCTCACGGTACTTGTTCGCTATCGGTCTCAGAGTAATATTTAGTTTTAGATGGATATTACCACCTGATTAGTGCTACAGTCCCAAGTAGCACGACTCTACCTTGTCCAATCGCTTGTGCACACTATCTCAGCGGACGGGGTTATAACCCTCTATGACGCTATATTTCAACAAGATCTAGCCGAGATGACGACACGGATTAAGACAGAAGACCACAACTCCTAGCACTAAAGTGCAGGATTAAAGGCTTGAACTGATCCCTGTTCAT
>JABACB010000346.1 GCA_014237925.1 Alphaproteobacteria bacterium | reverse complement strand
TGGAAGACGATTTGCTAGCTTCGATAGCAGCACTGACGGCTAGTAAGAGCGAGAATTTTGTGACCCCGATCGCTGTAACAAGCACAACTCCTGTTCTTGCCACGACAGATGCTGAGGCATTTACAGGCGACGCGCAGGAAAACACGGTGAGCTACGCAGATGCAGGCTCGTTCGTCGTGGCAGACCTGCGCATGCTTGTCCCTAGTGTAGGGGGATTCGCGAGAGGAGACACCTATACGAGCATCGAAAACCTTGTCGGTTCAAGCTACCGCGATATCTTGTGGGGGGACGAGCACGCAAACCGCCTTGAGGGGGGAGGGGGGCACGACTTCCTCTACGGCGGCGCGGGCGACGACACCCTTGGCGGAGGCACGGGCAACGACTATCTCTCTGGCAGCGATGGCGACGACGAGCTCGATGGCGGCGATGGCAACGACCGCCTCGACGGCGGCGCGGGCGACGACACCTTGCGAGGCGGAGAGGGCAACGATAGGCTCAACGGCGGCGCGGGCAACGACAGGCTCATCGGCGGCGATGGCAACGACGAACTCTACGCT
>JABACB010000345.1 GCA_014237925.1 Alphaproteobacteria bacterium | reverse complement strand
CCAACATACCTGCGCGTGTCGAAAGCAGGGACACCAGATCCAGCCTCTTTTGTGATCGCCATGCTTGTCTCTCCTCAACGCTCAAGGTTTCAGACAGCAACTCTCCTCGCCACTCTCTGTCTGGCACTATGGAACACAAAAACAAAAAAGTCAATAGGCTGGCGGCGTGTTCGTGCTTTCCTGAGCTTGTCCCTGCCAGCAGATTTTTATCCTGTTACGAGGCTTGTCTTGCTAGCCCAAAACAAGCAATGCCCCCATCAAGGCAAAGCCCATTCCCATGAAAGTAAAACCCAACCCCATTACGTACATCATCATCTGCCGAAAAGCTTTCATTTCATTCTGAAAAGCCCTCATATCCGCCCGTATCTCACTCATATCCGCTTTCATCTCAGCCCTCAAAACCTCGATGTCGGATTTCATCGCAACACCCTGCAAAGCCTCCTGCAAACCATCGGCCTGTGCGTCGGCTTGCCGCTGGTTGAAGCCCCCGTCACGCTTCAAATTTCCAACATACCTGCGCGTATCGAAAGCAGGGACACCAGATCCAGCCTCTTTTGTGA
>JABACB010000344.1 GCA_014237925.1 Alphaproteobacteria bacterium | reverse complement strand
ATTGTTTGGCGGAGCTAAGGTCACATCGTTTCCGAGGTTTCCAAGGTTTGCACCGCAGCCCTCAAGAAAAACGCCGAGAGCACTCGCGGAAAGCAGAGCATTCAGCACACGGGCTTTTCTGTTGCGTCTCCCCTCCAAACTTTCTTCTCCGCTTTCGCTCGACGAGGCGCGCAGGAAAGCGGTCGTGGTATTTTCAGTCGTCATGACAATTTCTCCTATGTCAAACTCCCACCCTCTCTCCCCTTCAAACATTCCCTCATAAGATCCGTCCGAGAACTCCAAAAACGCAAGTCCTCACCCTCTATCCCCCGATGCTCTAGCACAAAGATTAGACGCTGTCTAGAAAAAAAACAAGCGAAACAACTTTTTTGTCCTCCTTGCCGTCCTCCTTGCTGTCCTCCTTGCTGTCCTCCTTGCCTTGCCTCAAAAATTCTGCGAGAATCGAGGCTATGCGCGTCGCCGAAATTCAAACTTATGTTGTAGGCAACCCGAATCCTTCGTTCGGAGGTCGCTATTTCGTCTTCGTGAAACTGACGACGACCTGCGGCATCGAGGGTTTCGG
>JABACB010000343.1 GCA_014237925.1 Alphaproteobacteria bacterium | reverse complement strand
TCGCTGATCGTGTCTGCTCCATCGCCTTCTTCGAAGACATAAGTGTCCGCACCTGTCTCACCTACGAGGGTGTCATCGCCCTCTCCACCTGTGAGGGTGTCATTGCCAACCTCACCTTCGAGCGTGTCACCCTTACCGCCACCTGTGAGGGTGTCATCCCCACCGCTACCGTTGAGGGTGTTGGCTTCTCCGTCACCTGTGAGGGTGTCGCCTTGAGATGAGCCGATGAGGTTTTCGATGTTGATGAGGGTATCGCCAGCTGCCTCTTGGCCTGTGTTAACGGCACCTGTTACAAGGCTGACGGTAACACTACTGAAGACGGGGTAGATTGCCGTGTCTGTGCCAGCGCCACCGTCGAGCGTGTCCGCACCTGCCCCACCGATGAGGATATCATTGTCATCCCCACCGAAGAGATTGTCATTACCAGCGCCACCGCTGAGCGTGTCATCGCCGCCGAACCCTCGCAAGGTGTCGTCGCCAGCGGTACCAGTCAAGGTATCATCTGTCCCGCCCCCTACAATAGAAAGATTAGGAACAGCGAAAGGAGCGCCATCGTCGAGTTGA
>JABACB010000342.1 GCA_014237925.1 Alphaproteobacteria bacterium | reverse complement strand
AAGCCCGAGATGACGATTTCGCGCACGACGATCAGCAAGGCACAGACAAAGGCAAGCTGCGACATGCCCGCCCCCCCCTGTCGAGGCAGGAAGGAGGGATCGAGCCCGCCGTGCGCCAAGACGGCGACGAACACTACCAAAATCAAAACCTTGTCGAGAATCGGATCGAACGCTGTTCCGAACATCGAGACGGCGTTCCAACGGCGGGCAAAGTATCCGTCCACAAAATCGCCCAAGCAGGCGAGGGCGAACACGATCCACCCCAAGAAGGCTTGGCGCGGACTACCCATCACGAGCAAGACGATAGGAAAGACCGACACACCACGCACCAGCGTGATCGCGTTCGGCACACTCTTTTGCCAAGAAGAGCTTCTTGCAGGGCGACGACCTTGGCGAGAGGCAAGCATAGCGAGATCCTAACAGAAAAGCCCTGCCAAAAAAACCCTTTTACGAACACTGATACGAATCGCCGCGTTGCGCCTAAGCTTCGGCAGCAAGGCACGCAGCGCTTTCGCATCGACGGCGACACATCCCTCCGTCGGCGCATAGGGAGAATGTTGCGCCGTCG
>JABACB010000341.1 GCA_014237925.1 Alphaproteobacteria bacterium | reverse complement strand
ACATACAAAATTATGATGAATCAATACGATGTTTAAAAACGGCCATGGAAAAATACCCTAATTCATTATTGTTGAATGAGGCAATGGCAGAGGTATTACTGCGTAGTGGAGATAATGTACGTGCATTTCTTCTTATAAAATTAATTTTAAAATTAGACCCTACTAATGCATGGTGGCGTTATAATTATGGAGTATTATTGGAACAGCAGAATAAATATGATGATGCCATGGAGAATTTTATTTTGGCGGTTAAATATGATTCAAATCATGATAAAGCATACTATAATCTCGGAGTATTATATTACAGAAAAGGGATGGATGAACAAGCAAAATTTTGTTTCCGAATGTCCGAATTAATTAAAAAAAAATCAAATAGATCAACAGTATCAAAAATAAAGATGACGTATAAAAATATCCATATGAGTAATCAGTCATCATAACATAATGATTTTAATCCAAATGTTCAGCGAAATGAATTGATGTTACGTCATCCTATAATTTTACAGAACCCAGAGATTTAATATATAATTTCTTAGGTTTTTAACGTTATTGTAGACTATCAATGAAT
>JABACB010000340.1 GCA_014237925.1 Alphaproteobacteria bacterium | reverse complement strand
TTGCGGTGAGCTTTGCGGTGAGGCTTCCGATGGCGTGGGTTTGGCGGTAGCCGTGGCGAACGGACGGGCGAGGAGAGTGATGAGGCGAGGGACGAGTAGACGGACGATTTGACGGGGGGCGTGGCGGCGGCAAGGGCATGGAATTGAGTTTAGAGGATAGGGTGCTGTGATGGGGAGAGAAAACCGTCCGTCTTCTTTTTCACGCTGCGTGTTGGGGTGGTATCGCAAGAACGGACGGTGCTTGCCTTGGCGCGACGACTTGCGACGGGAAAAAGATCCTGCTTTGCGCGCCTACCGCGCGTGGGTTGCGGAGACGATGCTGCAACAGACGACGGTTTCGACTGTTCTTTCTCGCTATCGTCTTTTTTTGGAAAGGTTTCCGAATGTGGATGCGTTGGCTGCAGCCTCGCTTGAGCGCTTGCTGCATGCGTGGCAGGGGTTGGGTTACTACGCTCGTGCGCGACGTTTGCACGAGGCGGCCCAAAGGGTTGCTGTCGAGGGCTTTCCCTCCGAGTGTGCGGGGTGGCGTGCGCTTGCGGGTGTGGGCGATTACACTGCCTCTGCCTTGA
>JABACB010000033.1 GCA_014237925.1 Alphaproteobacteria bacterium | reverse complement strand
TTGCGCCCATTCGTCTTTTATGTCTTCTTCTCTGAAAATATCTAAAAATTCAGCTCCTTCAGCACTGCTTCCTATCGGAGCAACAAATTTTTTCTTCTTGTTAAAGGGTGGATCAAGGTAGATTAGATCTACGCTCTCTGAATCCATGCCCTGCATAACCCCTAAATTGTCATGACAGAATATAGTGCGATTTTGTATGTTGCTTTGCATCCTACAACATATTTTTAAAACTTTCCATACGCCTCGCGCAGTGCCACCATCGGATGCCGCTTCGACATCTGAAACTTCACCAACAACTCGCGCGCGATCATGTCTCGCTCCTGCTGCCCCTCCGGCAACACCATCCCATCAGGAACCAATACCCACCCGTTAATGTTCCGATCAAAAACCGCAGGTCTCCCCTCCTCATAACCCATATGAACATCCTCCAGCCAATTCAAATCGTCCCAGCCCATCACCTCCATATATTTTTTTAAGAACGGAGTCAACAAATCCAAGTTCGGTACAAGATTCACATCATACCGATACCCGATATGCTGACCAATATCCTTCGCACGCTGCTGCGTGTCTAACTTCTTCTCTTTCTTTTCACTCATGATCGTGTCCTCTCTTTTTTGAGTTCGCTCAATAACGAGTCATGTCAGGCTGTCCCACAGTATGCTGCGAGCCCGCCAACGGTACCAACGCCAAAGCCGATGCCTCCATCGTCAAGGCCGCCAAATCCTCAGGCTCCAAACTATGCACATTCGTCTTGCCACAAGCACGAGCCATCATCTGACACTCGATCGTCAATGTATGCAGAAAATTATACACGCGCTCCGCAGCACGATCAGGGTCTAACCGCTTGCGCAACTCCGGATCCTGCGTCGCAACACCGACAGGACACCTCCCCGTATGACAATGATAACAATAGCCCGCGGAAACACCCATCTCCTCCTCATAGTTCGCCTCTTCAATATCCTTGTTGCAATTCAACGCCATCAACGCCGAATGCCCGATTGCAACCGCATCCGCCCCCAACGCCAACGCCTTTGCAATATCCCCCCCGTTGCGAATCCCCCCTGCATAAATCAAGCTCACCTCGCCGCTCTTTCCCACATCGTCCAAAGCCTTGCGCGCTTGACGAATGGCAGCGATTCCGGGAACCCCCGTCTCCTCGGTCGCCAAATGCGGTCCTGCACCTGTCCCCCCCTCCATGCCGTCGATGTAAATCATGTCAGGGTCTGTCTTCGCCGCCATTCGCACGTCGTCATAAACACGCGCCGCGCCCAGCTTCAACTGAATCGGGATCTGCCAATCCGTCGCCTCACGAATCTCGACGATTTTCAACGCCAAATCGTCTGGACCCAGCCAGTCCGGATGCCGCGCAGGAGAACGTTGATCGATCCCCGCAGGCAGAGAGCGCATCTCCGCCACTTGGTCGGTGACCTTCTGCCCCATCAAATGACCTCCTAGCCCAACTTTGCAACCCTGTCCGATAAAAAACTCGCACGCATCCGCCAAGCGCAGGTGGTGCGGGTTGAACCCGTAGCGAGACTGAATACACTGGTAAAACCACTTCGACGAGTATCGACGTTCGTCCGGGATCATGCCCCCTTCGCCCGAACAAGTCGCCGTTCCAGCCATCGTCGCCCCGCGCGCCAAGGCGATCTTCGCCTCGAAGGAAAGCGCGCCGAAGCTCATCCCCGTGACATAGACGGGAATGTCCAGCTCCAGCGGACGTTTGGCGCGCGGACCCAGGATTGTTTTTGTCAGACACTTCTCTCGATAGCCCTCGATGACGAATCGCGTGAGCGTTCCGGGCAGGAAGGTGAGATCGTCCCATGTCGGGATTTTCTTGAATAGAGAAAAGCCACGCATGCGATAGCGCCCGAGCTCCGACTTGATATGAATGTCGTCGATCACCTCTGGCGGAAACATGAAGCTCTGTCCCAACGAGTGTCGATTGCGCCCTGCTCCGTTGCTGCCGTTTCCGTTATGTGCTTTCGCCATGCCTGCTCTCCTTCTAGTTTCGATTGTCATTACAAGACGAGCTTCTTCTCGGAAGGCTCCAAGTTGTCGTAGTTCCACAGCTGCTTGCCGGAGACGATCTTTGTCCAGCTCTTCGGACAAGGCAACCCGTACAAGGCAAGTTTGCGTTTGAGGAACGCCGCCTCCAGTTCGGTCATCTCCCCCTCGACGGCATCGACGCCGAGGCTTTCGATGCTGCCGCCGACATAGATGGTGCCGTCGTACATGGAATCGCCCAAGTTTTTTCCTGCATTGCCACAAACGACCATCCTTCCGCGTTGCATCATGAATCCGGAGAAGATTCCTGTTTTCCCTCCGACGATGATCGTCCCCCCTTTCATGTCGATTCCCGTGCGCGATCCGACATCGCCCTTGCAGACGAGATCGCCGCCGCGCAAAGCCGCGCCGAAGGTGGAGCCTGCGTTCTTCTCGATGACGATGCAACCCGCCATCATGTTCTCGGCGCACGACCATCCGACGCGCCCCTTGATGCGAATGTTAGGACCGTCGATCAACCCGCAGCCGAAGTAGCCCAAGCTGCCTTCGATCTGCAAGTTCAGACGATTGAGAATGCCCACCGCCAACGAATGCTTGGCGCCGGGATTCTGTAGCACGATCGTGCCGTAGCCCTCGCTCATGAGCTGCCTGATCTTTTGGTTGACGGCTTTGGCGTCGAGCTCTGCCACATCTAGGTTCGCGCGTTTGTTGTAGTCGACCTCGAACGACTGGGGGTAGGTGAAGTTCTCCGCCTCTTCGGGAGCGAAGAAGACCTGCTGCGTGCGCCCTCCGAGTCTTTCGTGATGCATCGCCTCCGCGTGATTTTTTTGGGGGTTTTCCGCGTGATTTTTTTGCGCGGCTTCTTTTAGTGATGCCATACCCTGACCTCCCCTTCGTAAGGATCGACGGTGTCGATCTCGTGCGGAAAGACGCTGCGGATCGCCACCTCTTCCGAGGCGAGCGCGGTGAAGTCGTCGCTTTCGTAGAGCACCATGGGTTTTGCCGCCATGGAGTCCTTCGCCATGCCCAAGCTGTCGTGGGTGGCGACGAGGTAGGTGAAGACGCCGTCGAAGGCATCGATCGATTCCTTCATCGCCTTTTCGAGTTCGCAACCCTCAGAGAGGCGATCCGCAATATAGACGGCGATGAGCTCGCTGTCGCAGTTGGAGACGAAGCGATGTCCGCGCCGTTCCATCTCGCGCCGCGAGTTCCAATAGTTCGTGAGCTGCCCGTTGTGGACAACCGAGATGTCGGCGAAGGGGTAGGCCCAGTAGGGATGGGCGGAGCGTATGTCGACGTCCGATTCGGTCGCCATGCGCGTATGTCCGATCGCGTGCGAGCCTTCGAAGTTTTCGAGGGCGTAGCCGGTGGCGATCTGTTGAGCGTCGCCGAGGTCCTTGACGAGCTCCAAGGCTTTCCCCAGCGAGAGGATCTCTGCACCCTCGACATCTTCGATGAAGTTGGCGAGTCGTCGCAAGTCTCCCTCGAAGGCGAATCGGTAGCGATAGGCGTATTCGCGCGCCTTCTCTGGCTGAATGTTTTTTGCTCCCAGCTCCTTGAGCCGCTCCTCGACGGTCTTCTTGCGCTCGGCGATCTGCTTGGCGATGCGAAAGCCGTGCAAGGTCTCCTCCTGCTCGGCGAACTTGATGCGCATGACATAGTCGCCGTCGCCTCCTGCGCCATAGAGCGCCAAGCCCGTCGAATCGGGTCCGCGATGCTTCAGCGCCGTGAGCATCTGCGTCATCTGCTCGCCGATCTTCGCCTGACGCCCTTTGTGAATGAGTCCCGCTATGCCGCACATGGTTCGCTCCTTTTGTTGTGTCTTTTGTTGTGTCCGTTGTCCGTTGTCCGTTGTCGCCGTTATGGCAGGCAATCCCAGTATGTGTCCAGATCCCACTCTGTGACCGTGCCCATGAAACGTTCCCACTCGTCGCGCTTGTAGTGCAAGAAGACCTTGAGCATCTCGTCCGGCATGGAAGAAGCGATGACCTCGTCTTCTTCGAGTCGGTCCAAGGCTTCGCCGAGCGAGAGGGGCAGCTTTCTGACCTTTTTGCCCTTTGAGATCGCCTCGTAGATGTTGCGATTTTCAGGCTCGCCCGGGTCCATATTTTTCAAGATGCCGTCGTCGAAGGCTTGCAAGACGGCGCCCGCCATGAGGTAGGGGTTGACCATGGAATCGACGGCTCGATATTCGAAGCGCCCCGGCGCAGACACGCGCAAGCCGCAAGTTCTGTTTTGGTATCCCCAGTCGGCATAGACGGGCGCCCAAAAGCCCGTGTCCCACAGGCGGCGGTAGGAGTTGACCGTCGAACAGCCGATGGCAGTGAGCGCGGGCAGATGCTCGACAACCCCGCCGATCGCCTTCAAGCCCACGGGTCCTGGCTTGTGCGCGTCGAAGTTGGCATCGGGCATGAAGAGGTTTTCGCCGCCTTGCCAGTAGGCGAAGGCTTGCGCCATGCCCGTCGTGCCGTCGCGCTGCAGGGCTTCTTTCGTCTTTTCCTCGCCCCCCTTCCACAAGGAAAGGTTGTGGTGACAGCCCGAGGCGGAAACGCCCATGAAGGGTTTGCTCATAAAACAGGCGATGAGGTTTTCTTCGCGCGCGACTTGCGCGCAAATTTGTCGATAGGTTGCCAAGCGGTCGGCGGTGCGCAGACAATCGTCGAAGGCGTAGTTGAGTTCCAGCTGCCCTGGCGCGTCCTCGTGGTCGCCTTGGATCATGTCGAGCCCCATGGCGCGCGCGTAGCGGATCACCTTCATAAAGACGGGACGCAAGGATTCGAATTGGTCGATGTGATAGCAGAAGGGTTTGGAAAAGCCGTCGCCTGGTTTTCCGTCCTCGCGCCGCTTGAGCCACATCATTTCGGGCTCTGCGCCGCTACGCAGCTGCAAGCCGTGCTTTTTCTGGAAGGCTTCGTGGAGGATGCGCAAGTTGCCTCTGCAATCGGAGGTCAGATGTCCGCCTGGGTTCTCCTTCTCCTCGCGGTTGCGGAAGCAGGTGACATAGACGCTTGCGACGCGTTTGTCCCACGGCAGTTGTACGAAAGTTTCGGGGTCGGGAATGCCGACGAGCTCGGATGCCTCGGGACCGTAGCCGATGTACTGTCCGTGCCTGTCGGTGAAGAGGTTCGCGGTCGCGCCATAGACGAGCTGGAAGCCTTTCTGCGCCAAGCTCTCCCAATGGTCGGAAGGCACTCCTTTGCCGACGATGCGTCCGGTCACCGAGATGAACTGGTAGTAGATGTATTCAATCTTCAAGCTGTCGATGAGTTTTCTCACCTCTTTGACGCGCTCGGCGCGTCCTTTCGCCTCGACATGGGCTTCCAAATCACTCATGGGTTGTCTCCTTTAGATGAGCGTGAAAAGGGGAACATCAGCTCCAAGGAAATGGGCTTTTGCTCGTGGGATGCAGGTCTCCGCGGCGATAGCGCGCGAAACGGAAGGGTTCCAGCAAGGCGCTCGGTGTGCCTAGCAGCTCCTCGGCAACTAGGTGTCCTACGCCGATCATCTTGTAGCCGTGGTTCGAATCGGCGATCACATAGACATTGTCGCAGAAGCGATCGAAGACGGGAAAGCTGTCGGGTGTCATGCATCCGACGCCGCCTGAGGGCTCTTCGAGGTAGAGGGCTCGTTTTCCTTCGAACCGTTGTTGGCAAGTGGCGAGCGCACAACACCACATGTCGGGAAAATCTTTGCTTGCTGTAAACTGCGGTGATTCGGGACCGTAGGGGTCGACGGCGACTTCCTCTGCGGCGAGATCGATCTTGTACGGAGCTCCCCCTCCCTGCACGCCGCCGAAGTTTCGATCGGGCTTGTAGTAGATGCCCCACAGCAGTCCGTTCTCCGAGATCGTCTTGCCGCTCTCCTTGTCGACGAGGGGTTGGGCGGAATCCACATGCAACACGGGCGGCGTCTCCCCGTCGTTGGTCTGCTGGTACGAGGGATCGACTTGCAAGACGCCTTCTTCCAGCTGCCAGTAGCGCCACATGGGAACATTTGGCGCAACATTGTTTGGCGCAACGTTTGGCGAGGCGTTGTTGGGCGAGGCGTTGTTGGGCGAGGCGTTGTTGTTTTCTTGTTTGCGAGGGCGCGGCGGGGGCATGGAGATTTTTTCGGGCAGTTCCAGCATAGCCCAAATGTCGCGCACCCATGGACCTACGGCGACGACGACCTGCTCGCAAGCGATCGTGCCTTTGTCAGTGATCACGGCACGGACGGCTTGCGAGCCGTTGGCGCGTTGGAATCCTGTGACCTTGCAGCGAGGAATGATTTGCACTCCGCCTGCTCGCGCTTTTTTCGCCAAGCCTTCGAGCGAAGCTTTGTTGTGAGCAAAGCCGCCGCGTTTTTCGTGCAGCACCGATGTTGTGTCTTCCATCTGCCAGTCTTCGACGATGTCTTTCATGTAGCGTCGGCAATTGTCCTTTCCTTCGACGAAGGTTGATTCGTATCCGATGGCTTTTTGCTCGGCGTAGATTTGTGCGACATTTTCGTGCATGACCTCCGGGCTGATCTGCATGTAGCCTACCGAGTGGTAGTGAAACGCCTCTGGGTCGCTTTCCCAAACGCCTACGCTGTGCGCCATCAGCTCGCGCATGGCGGGCTGGAAGTAGTTGTTGCGCACGACGCCGCAGGCGATTCCGCTTGCTCCTGCGCCGATATCGCTCTTGTCGAGGATGACGATCGAAGCTTCTCCTTTTCCCTGCGCTTTGCCGCGTGCGTGCAACAAGTCGCTCAGTCGCCACGCCAGCGACAGCGAGTGAATCCCCGCGCCGATCAAGACATAGTCTGCGGATTGCGGCAGGACCATACGAAGGCCTCCCTTCCTTGTTGTTCGCGCGCTTTCTTCTCGCACGACCTCTCGCGGCACTATAGAGGGGGAAGGTGCGTGATTGCAAGATTTTTTGCATTTTTTTTCTATAAGGGCTTGCAACGCCTGTCCTCCTGCTTTACAAGGGAGGAGATTGGCTCGCGCGTTGCCGCGGGTCCGTAAGATAGGAAGGGCAGGGAGAAGGAATGACAAAGAAACACCGAATCCTTTTCTGGGATGCCAAGATGTTCTTGGCGGACAAGCTTTTTTTGGCGGACAAGATCGTCTTCTTTCAAGTTTGTTACCGAGGTATCCGTTCGCTGGGCGAATCGGGAGCGTTCGTGAGATGATGTCTGTGACATGATGTCTCATTGGACGCTCTTTTTTTGTCGTGCGTCGGCGCTTGTCGCCTTGTCTGCCGCTTTTCCTGAATCTGTTCCTGACAAGGAGGTCTACGAATGGATACCGACATAGGAGCTCTTACTATCGTCTTCACCGAGTTTTACTACTGGTTGACGGTACCCTTGATGTTTCTCATCCATGTGGGCTTCTGTCTGTACGAGGTAGGTGCCTCGAGACGGAAGAACACTACTCACACGCTTCTGAAGAATGTGATGCTCATCCCTTTGGTGACGATCACCTTCTACTTCTTCGGCTGGTGGATCTACTTCGCCTTTCCCAATGGTCCTTTCATCTTCGAGGGCAAAGGGCTTGTGGCGTCCCCGAACGCCGTTCCTTGGAGCGAGCTGATGGGTCCCCACCTCGGTGGCCCTCCTGCCTCAGGCAGCATGACGAGCGCGGAAGACAACGCCTTTTGGGCTAGGATCAACGGCGTGTTTTGGGCGGCGTTCCTGCTTTTCTCCTGGACAGCAGCCTCGATCGTCTCCGGCTCCGTGATCGAGCGGATTCGCAACCAAGCCTTTTGGATTGTCGCCGTCATGATCGGATCCGTGACTTGGGTCATCGACGCCTCGTGGGGATGGCACTGGGACGGATGGATGGTCAAGCTGCTCGGCTACCACGACGCTTACGCCTCAGGCGTGATCCACGCGATCGCGGGTGGAACGGCGCTCGGCGTGCTTGTCCACTTGGGTCCCAGGATCGGCAAGTTCCGCGCCGACGGCACACCGCGCAACATTCCGTTGCAGAACCCATGGCTGGTCTCGATCGGATTGTTTCTGATCTACACGGGCTTTTGGGGCTTCTATGTGGCGTGCAATGTTCCCATCATCGATGCGGCTTCGATCGGCGCTCAAGGGGAGGTGTTCACAGCGACGAACATCTACCTGACCCCGACGACGCTTTCGGCGATCACTTTCAACTTCCTGATGTCGCTATCGGGCGGTCTGCTCATCGGCTACATGGTCTCGCGCGGCGACGCGTTCTGGACCTTCTCTGGCGGGTTGGCAGGGGTGATTACGGCTTCCGCCGGCAACGATCTCTACCACCCGATTCAAGCCTTGTTGATCGGAGCGCTCGGCGCCTATCTCGCCTACAAGCTTCACAACTGGGTTGAGCGCACCTTCAAGATCGACGATGCCGTAGGCGCTGTGGCTGTCCACGGCTACGCAGGCATCATCGGGTTGATCGTCTCGGGCTTCGTGCTGTGGGGCTATCCGTCCTCGGGCTTCGAGGGCTACGCTCCGATCACGCCTTGGGGACAGACGATCGGTGCTGTGATCATGTTCTTCGTGCTGGGCTTCCTGCCGGCTTATGTCGTCGGGGGCATTCTCAAGATGTTCGGCATGCTGCGCATTCCGCCCAGCGTCGAGCTGGCGGGATTGGACTGCCAGATCCTGGACGACGATGCGAAGGACTCTAAGGAACTCCAAAATGCCGAGCTTGCTCAGGCGAAGAAATCCTAACCTAACGGAGGAACAAGGATGTCACCGACAATCTCCAGTTGGGCGGTCGATCTGACGCAAGTCGGAGCGATCTACCCGTGGCTCGGTAGCGAATGTCTGCTCTACATCTTGGGGCTCGCCTTTTGGCTCAGCTTCCATGTGTGGCAGATCGTCTTCGAGAACCGCAATCTCGCCAAAGAGAAAAAACATTTCTCCGGCGACAAACTGAAGAAAGCCATCGAAACGAATAGCCCCTGACGGCATGAGTTCGATGTATTCAGGAGGGGCGGAGCGCAAGCTCCGCCCCTTCGCTTTATCCCCCCCTTGTGCTAGTCTGCCGCGATGCCGCTCGCTTTGTTGAAATACGCCTTGGGACTGGGAGAGCGAAGAAGGCACTTCCCCGCACCCCAACCGCTAAAGAAGCGTTACGATGTGCTTGTCATCGGCGCAGGAGGGCACGGGCTCGCCTGCGCCTACCACTTGGCGAAAGACCACGCCATCACGAAGGTCGCCGTCCTCGACAAGGGCTACTTGGGCGGCGGCAACACCGCGCGCAACACGACGATCGTGCGCGCCAACTATCTGACCGAAGAGGGGACGGCTTTCTACAAGGAATCGCTCAAGCTGTTCGAAAATCTTTCGTCGGAGCTCGACATCAACACCATGTATTCGAAGCGCGGTCACTTGACGCTCGCTCACACGGACGCAGCCCTGCGCACGGCGCGCTGGCGTGCCGGGGTCAACAAGCATCTCGGCGTGCGCTCGGAAGTCGTGGGACGCGCCGAGTTGCGAAAGCTCTGTCCGCAGCTGAACCTTTCCTGCGAAGTGCGCTTTCCCGTGCTGGGCGCGCTGTACCACGCGCCCGGAGCGATCGCACGCCACGACGCGGTTGCTTGGGGCTACGCACGCGCGGCTTATCGGCGCGGCGTCGACATCTTGCAAAACACCGAAGTCACGGGTGTCGTCGTCGAGAAGGGGCGCGTCGTTGGCGTCAAAACTTCGCGCGGCACGATTGCCGCCGACAAGGTTTTGCAAGCCGTTGCGGGTCACTCCAGCCTTCTTGCCAACAAGCTTGGCTTCCGTCTGCCGATCCGCACCGTGCCTTTGCAAGCGTGCGTCTCGCAGCCTTACCAGCCCTTCCTCGATCCGATCGTCGTCTCTGGCTCGCTGCATGTCTACATCTCGCAGAGCGCGCGCGGCGAGTTCGTCATGGGGGGGGCGACCGATCCGTGCGAGCTCTACAACACGCGCTCGACGCTGGAGTTCAAGGAGCAGCTCATGATGCATATTCTCGAACTCTTTCCGCAGCTCGCAGGCGCGAACCTCCTGCGCCAGTGGGCAGGGCTCGCCGACATGACGCCCGATTTCTCGCCCGTCATGGGAAAGACGCCGATCAGGAACTACTACATCGACGCGGGATGGGGAACTTGGGGTTTCAAGGCGACCCCCGTCTGCGGCAAGCGCATGGCAGAATGCATCGCAACCGACACGACGCCCGCCTTGTTGAAACCCTTCGCTCTGTCGCGCTTCGAAAACTTCGCGCTCGTCGGAGAGAAGGGCGCCGCTTCGGTCGGGCATTAGGGAGGAAGACGCCATGAAGCTCATGCCCTGTCCTGTCCATGGCGAGCGCAACATTGCCGAGTTCGTCTGCAAGGGGCCTGTCTTGTCCATGCCGAGCGCGACGCACGGCTCGCCGCAGCTTTGGGCGCGCTATCTGTTTTTGGCGGAGAACAAGGCGGGCATCATCGACGAGTGGTGGCTGCATACTGCCAGCGGCATGTGGTTTGTTGCAAGGCGCGACACGACTTGCGACGAGATTCTGCAGACTTGGAGCATCGAGGCGTATCGAAAAGAGCGGCGAAAGAAACAGAAGACGACGGCGCAGCGATGAAACGCATCGATCACAGCGTCGATAACAATCAACGCGACAAGAGCAAAAAGTGGGGTCTTTGGATCGATCGCAAGCGAGAGCTCTCGTTTCGTTTCCAAGGGCGTCGCTACAAGGGCTTCGAGGGCGACAGCTTGGCGAGCGCGCTCGCGGCATCGGGGGTGAGCGTTTTTTCGCGTTCGTTCAAGTATCGTCGCAAGCGCGGCATTTTTTCGCTGAACGCCGCCGATACCAACACCTTAGTTCGCGTCGATGCCATGCCCAACCTTTTCGCCGAGCGCGTGAGTCTACGCGAAGGGTTGAGCGCGCAGGCACAGCAACTTCTGCGCTTCAACCCGCTCTTCGTGCTTAATTTTCTGTCGCGCTTTTTGCCTGCCGGCTTCTACTACCGCAGCTTCTTTCGTCCGCGCGGTGCGTGGATGCTGTGGGAGCGCGTCTTTCGCAGGGTTGCGGGGATCGGTGTTCTTTCGCAGAGGAAGGTCGCCCATCACGCGCTTCCGCGCTACGACAAGGCTTACGGATTCTTCGAGCTCGTCGTCGTCGGCGGCGGACTTGCCGGCATGACCGCAGCAACGAAGGCGGCTCGGCTCGGCGTGCGTACGCTGCTCGTCGAGCGAGAGCAGCGATTGGGAGGAGACGGCTTCGAAGAAGAATTCGCTCCAAGCCCATCTCAAAATACCTTGTCGCAAAAAATTCCTGCGCAAAAAATTCCTGCGGGTCTTCCTGCAGCCCTCACGGTGATGACAGGAGCGCAAGCTTCGGGGCTGTTCGCCGATCGCTTTCTCGCCGTCGTCGAAGAGAAAAAACGACGGCTGCATAAAATTCGAGCGCAAGCCTGCATCGTTGCGACAGGCGCGTTTGAGCTGCCCGCCGTCTTTCGCAACAACGACTTGCCCGGCGTGATGCTCGCCTCCGCCGCCCGAAGGCTCAAGCGACGCTACGGCGTGGTCGTAGGACGAAAGCCCGTTATCTTCACAGCCAACGCTTTTGGCTATCGGCTCGCGCTCGATTTCTTGGCGCTCGGCATCAAGCCCGTCGTGCTTGACCCTCGTCCTGTGCCACATATTCCCGATGCGCTGTCCATCCGCGACCACCACATCGTTTGCGCGAACGGCGTTGCCCTCATCGAGGCTGTCGGCAAAGGCAGAATCGAGGGTGTCAAAGCCAAGATTGCAGGCTCGGAGCATGTCTTTCCCTGCGACAGCCTCTGCATCGCCGTAGGCTTTGCCCCCGCCGCCGAGCTGCTCGTACAGGGCGGCTGCGAGCTCGGCTACGACGCAACCCACCACTGCCAGCGTCTACAAAGCCTCAGCGAGGGATTGCACGCCGTCGGAGCGGTGGCAGGGCTCTTCGATCCTGCCAAAGTTCGACACCACGCAGAAAAGACGGCAGAAACCGTTGCGCGTGCGCTCAAGTCTCGACGCACGCAGAAAACGGAAGCGCGAAACAAAGCGCGAAACAAACCGCAAAACAAATTGCAAAACAAATTGCAAAACACGCTGCCTGCAGCCGCGCTCTGCGACGACGGAGCGCAGAACTGGCACGATCCTGTCTTCTCGCACCCCCGTGGCAAAGAGTTTGTCGATCTCGACGAGGACTTGCAGATCTCCGACCTTCACGATTCGGTGCGCGACGGCTACGACTCCATGCAGCTGGTGAAACGTTATACGACGCTCGGCATGGGCGTGAGCCAAGGCAGGCATTCCAACATCAACGGGCTCAGGATCGTCTCGCGCTTGACGGAAGAAGACCCTGCGCGTCTTGGGCTATCGACCGTGCGTCCTCCTGCTGCGCCCGAATCCTTCGGCATGCTCGCCGGACGCAGCTTCCAACCCCTGCGTCTCTCGCCGATGCACCGAAGGCATACGCAAGCAGGCGCGAAGACGATGGTGGCAGGCGCGTGGTTGCGTCCCGCCTATTATCCCCCTTCGCAGCAGCCTTCAGCGAAGGAGGTGCGCAGCATCGTCGAGCGCGAAGCTTTGGCGGTGCGAAATTCTGTCGGCATGATCGATGTCACCACGCTCGGCGGGATCGATGTCTACGGCGAGGATGCCGCCGAGTTCGTCGACCGACTCTACTGCTGGTCGTACAAAAAGCAGCTGGTGGGACGCGCGCGCTACCTGTTGATGACGGACGAAGCGGGGGTGGTTGCCGACGACGGTGTCTGCTGTCGTTTCGCGCCCGACCACCTCTACCTCACGACGACGACGGGAGGCAGCGATGCCGTCTATCGCGCGCTGCTGTTTTGGAGGTCGCAGTGGAACCTGAAGGTCGAGGTCTCCAACAGCACGGCTGCCTTCGCGGGGGTGAATGTCGCAGGACCGTTCGCGCGCGAGATGCTGGAGGGCTTGTGCGAAGGGGTCGATCTTTCGCGCGAGGCTTTCCCTTACATGGGCGTGCGAGAGGGAAGAGTCGCGGGCTGTCGCGCGCGACTCTTGCGCGTGGGCTTTGTCGGCGAGCTCGGCTACGAGATCCATGTTCCTTTCGCCGAAGGAGAGGCGCTGTGGGATGCGCTCATGCAGCACGGGAAGCGCTGGCAGATGATCCCTTTCGGCGTCGAGGCGCAACGTCTGCTGCGTCTGGAGAAAGGACACATTATTATCGGACAGGATACCGACGGGCTCACGCTGCCGCACGAGGCGGAAATGGGGTGGGCGGTCTCGCGCAAGAAGCCCTTCTTCATCGGCAAGCGTCCGATCGAGATTCAGGTCGAACGAGGAATCACGAAACGCCTCACAGGCTTCACTTTGCCCGCGCGCCATCGTGACGATCTTCCCAAGGAGTGCAACCTCGTCATGCACGAGGGCGCGATCGACGGTCGGGTGACTTCGATCGCCTACTCGCCTACCTTGCGAAAGATCGTCGGGCTCGCCTACGCTTCGAGAAGCCGCAAGACGCTCGACATCCAGCTCGACAGCGGCAGATCGCTGCAAGCCACGATCGTGCCGCTGCCCTTCTACGACCCCGAAGGCGCGCGACAGAAGATCTGAACCCTCCACGATGATTGCCTCATTCCCCTGAATCACCCTAAATTATCTATGACTGCCTTTCTTTCCCGTCGTCGCTCTGCGCTTACGCCGCGTCTGTGCGATCTCGGCGCTACCTTCGCGCCTTTCGGAGAGGACTCTTCCCTTGTAGAAAGTTTCTCCGCCAAAACCCGCGAAGCCCGTCAATCTCCATCCGCCCCTCCCCTTCTGCTTTGCGACCTCTCGCCGCTGGCGAGGATCGGCGTGAAAGGACAAGGGACGGAAAGTCTGCTCCGAGCCTCCGCGCTGGTCGCACCGAAGGCAACGAACGAGAGCGTCGTGCAGAAAGACGGCTCGCTGTGCGTGCGACTGGCGGAAGGCGAGGTGTTGCTCTTGAGCGCGCTCGCGTCCAAAGGCGTGCGCGACTTCGTGCCTCTGCACAAAAACCTGGAGAGCGCAAGCTCGGCGAGCAACAAGAGAAGGCAAGTCTTCCCTGTAGCGTATCAGGACAGCCTGTGCTGGCTCGCGCTCGCAGGCGACCAAGCGAGCGATCTTCTGGCGACGCTGTGCGCGGTCGATCTGCGCGACGGTATTTTCGCGCCGGGCGCGTTGGCGCAAACCTCGCTCGCGCGGCTTTCTGCGCTGGTGCTACGCGATCCTGCGCGGCGTAAGGGCGTGCCTTTGTTCCACCTGCTCGCAGACAGCGCCTCTGCGCTCTATCTTTGGGACTGCCTTCTCGATGCCATGTCCGTGCCTGAACTCGATGGTTCTGTCTGCGGCAGACAGGATTTGCTGCGCTTCCTGGCAACACCGCCTAGTAGGAAGAGGCAGCGTCCTCTTTGAGGCTGTGCCGCTCGTCGCCCTTGAGCGGCGGCGAGAAGACGCAGACCATACGCAATCCCTCCCTCGCCTCGACGGAGTGGCGGTCGTGTTTGTCGAGCGCGAAGAAGACGCCCGGAGCGAGAACATGACTTTCGCCTGTCCGTTCGTCGGTGAGCTGCCCTGCCCCCTCCAAGATGTAGCAAGCCTCCAAGTGCTGCCGGTACTGCAGCACGACCGTTGCACCGCGTTCTACCGTCGTGTCGGAAAAAGAGAAGCCCATGTTGTCCCGTGCGAGCAGGAAGCGTCTACTCCGCCCGCGCCCCCAAGCGACATCGCGCTCAGAGCCTTGTATGCTATCCAGCGAGTTGACGATCATCTCTGCCTCCTTTTTCTCCTCTTGTGCTGCCTGTGCCGCTTGTGCCGCTTGTGCCGCTTGTGCCGCTTGTGCCGCTTGTGGCAAGAAAGCGCGCCCGGGAGGATTCGAACCCCCGACCTTTTGATTCGTAGTCAAACACTCTATCCAGCTGAGCTACGGGCGCTCGGCAGAATCATCTTGGCATGCCGCAGACAATAACGCAAGAATAGCCCATGAAACACAGGCGACAAAATGGGAGGCGTGGCACCTCTTTGCGTCGAGGGTTCACGACAGGCTCGTGCGCAGCAGCAGCAGCGAAGGCGGCGCTACTGACACTCTTGCGCGCGCGTGCGCCCGCGAAGGTGGCGATAACGCTCCCGCGCGGCGAGGTCGTCAGCTTCAAGATCGTTCGCGCAGGCTTTCTCCGACGAGGCGCTTACGCCGTCGTGCGCAAGGATGCAGGCGACGACCCCGATGTGACGCATCGCGCGCTCATCATGGTTGCGCTGGAGCCGCGAGAGGACGGGAGAGAAGCGGAAGAAGACGGCAGGGATGTTTCCATTTTGTTTCGTGCAGGCAGAGGGGTCGGCATCGTGACGATGGCGGGGTTGCCGTTGCCTGTGGGCGAGCCTGCGATCAACCCCGTGCCTCGGCGGATGATCGCAGAGGGGCTTGCGGCTACCTTGGAGGAGGATGGCGAAAAGAGCGAAAACAAGAAGATCGACAAGAAGATCGACAAGAAGGTCGATAAAACGATCGGTAGAAGATTTGTGGTAACGATCGGCGTTGCAGGCGGGACAAAGCTTGCGGAGCGAACATGGAACGCTCGGCTAGGCATCGAAGGAGGGCTTTCGATCCTTGGCACGACGGGCATCGTCGAGCCTTATTCTTGCAGCGCATGGATTCATGCGATTCATCGGGGTATCGATGTTGCACGAGCAGCACAGATGCCTGTAGTGGCAGCGGCGACGGGGCGCACTTCGGAGGGGGTTGTGCGTGCGCTCTTGGGGGTGGAGGAGCGTTCGGTGATCGATATGGGAGATTTTGCGGCAGGCATGTTGAAGTATATGCGAAAGCATCCTGTTCCTTGTTTGACGATTGCAGGGGGCGTAGGCAAGATGGCGAAGCTTTCGCAAGGACACGGCGATTTGCATTCGGGCAGGTCTCAGGTCGATTTTGCAGACTTGGCGAGGCTCGCGCAAGCTTGCGGTGCGGACGAGGATACGGTGCAAGAGATTGCGGGGAGGGTTGCAGTGGGGGGGGTGTT
>JABACB010000339.1 GCA_014237925.1 Alphaproteobacteria bacterium | reverse complement strand
AAAACATCACCTTTAAGTCAAACGCCTCTACAAAATTCGTATTCAATACACAACAACTCCGATATAATAACCGGATTTACTGAGGTCACCAATCTACAAAATTCGTATTCAATACACAACGCTTCAGTTAAACTTCCTACCATATTAACCGTCACCAATCTACAAAATTCGTCTTCAATACACAACAGTAACATTCATTCAATAACAGCAGAAACAGTCACCAATCTACAAAATTCGTCTTCAATACACAACAGGGTGAGAATTGGGAATATGAAAAGAATGGTCACCAATCTACAAAATTCGTCTTCAATACACAACTCATAGAAATGGGTTATTCTATTATACTAAGTCACCAATCTACAAAATTCGTCTTCAATACACAACAGTATAGGTTATGCTAGCAGTTTAAGTTTAGTCACCAATCTACAAAATTCGTCTTCAATACACAACTCAATCCAGCAGAAGTAATTTACGAAACGGGTCACCAATCTACAAAATTCGTCTTCAATACACAACAGCAAAAGATGTGGGTCTGGTTAGTCTAGCGTCACCAATCTACAAAATTCGTCT
>JABACB010000338.1 GCA_014237925.1 Alphaproteobacteria bacterium | reverse complement strand
TCAGCGTGCCGTCGAGGGTGTCGTGCCTTCTGTTGGAGATGCGGGCATCCAGACACCAGGGCAGAAACTGGGGATAGCTCTCGATATCGAGGACGAGATCGAAGAGGGTGCGCGCAGGGTGGGGCAGCGTGCGGAGCTTGTGAAAGCGGGGCATAGTCGAGCCTAGCAAAAGAAAGAAGATGGGTAGCAAAAGAAAGAAGAGGGGGGTGTCTTGTGTCTTTGAGGGCGATGTGTTTGCGGGTGGGCGATAAGAGAAACAAGGATAGAATTTTTAGCGACAAACCCCAAGTCCTACCCCACCAGCCTATCCTAATCCTACCTCAAGGCTACTTTCATATAAGCGCGTTTCTGCGAAACATGCCATATAACCTCATCGAGCAGTATCGCGTATCTGTTGCGCTCGCGCTTGTGCTTTTTAAGGAGCACACGCTCGCACAACAGACACGCTGCGCGTTCGTATAACAATGCGTCCGTATAACCATTCTGTTTCTTGCAATCTAACTTTCTCTGAAAAAATTCAGCGAAAAAAATCTAAGCTGCTCTTTTTCCTTTAAGTTTCCAAACATAACT
>JABACB010000337.1 GCA_014237925.1 Alphaproteobacteria bacterium | reverse complement strand
ATCCGCGCCCGCGCCGCCGTAGAGGATGTCCGCACCCGCGCCGCCCTCTAGCCGGTCGTTGCCAACACGACCGTAAAGGGTGTTGTCCTTGCCATCGCCCGTCAGCCAATCGTCGTAGTCTGAGCCTGAGATCACTTCGATGTTGGAGAGGATGTCGCCCACAGCATCGTTGTTGTTGGCGGTAAAGCCATGCGTCCCGTCAAAGTCTATTTGCGCTGTTGTCAGAGCAAGGTTCACCCTGACTCCTTCGCCAGAGGTTTCATAATCGGCAACGTCTTCACCCGCGCCGCCGTCAAGGGTGTCCGCACCCGCGCCGCCGTAGAGGTTGTCGTTGCCCGCGCCGCCGTAGAGCTCGTCGTTGCCACCGTAGCCGATGAGGTTGTCGTTGCCCGCGCCGCCGCGCAGGATGTTGTCACCGCTGTTGCCTTTGAGACCGTCAATGTAATCTGAGCCGATCAGGTTGTTGATACCGGTCAGCGTGTCAAAAGTAGCCCCGCTAGAGACAGTGGCAGGGTCGGTGCGAAGGTCGACCCAAACGCCGTTGGTATCCGTCGATCCTGCGTAGCTGACCC
>JABACB010000336.1:359-572 GCA_014237925.1 Alphaproteobacteria bacterium | reverse complement strand
CGATAAAACGATCATTCCAACCGCCAAGGTCAATCCGCTCACGGCGCGAACTGCATGCGTCATACCCTCCAACAGGGACTTGATCAAACGAACGAAATCGCCAATGCGTAAAGTCGTCACATTGGGAAAATCACGCGCGACCACCGAATCGATCTTTCCCTCCAACCCCTCGGTTGCAAAGGCAGCGCCCAAGATTGTGAACGGCAAATCCTC
>JABACB010000336.1:0-349 GCA_014237925.1 Alphaproteobacteria bacterium | reverse complement strand
TGCATCCAGCACCTTGCCCAATACTCCCACCCTCACTCGATCGCCAACCCCCAAGCCAAACGCCTGTGCGACATCCGTGTCGAACGATACCAACAACTCTCCCTCGTAATCGGCATCCCACCACGCCCCCTCGGACACGACCGCATTGACGGGCGGGGCGGCGGAAAAGCTAATACCCCGGTCGCCCTCCAAAACCCACTCGTAGTCGGCGGGCACCTCCAACGCATTCGCATCGATGTCGTTGAACCCCAAGATTCTACCGCGCAACATCGGCGCCTCTTCTAGGCGAACCTTTTCTCCTACTCCCTCCACCTTAGCTCGAAAATCCTCCAACTGCCACGGCTGTCTC
>JABACB010000335.1 GCA_014237925.1 Alphaproteobacteria bacterium | reverse complement strand
ATGGGCATGTTGATTGCCTATCATTTTTTGAATCGGCTTTACGCTCGTGCCGACAGGCGTTTTGCGGAGAGTTTTCTTGTGGTTGCTCCGAATTTGACGATCAAGGATCGGCTGGAGGTTTTGAAGCCGACGGCGCGAGGCAACTACTACGAGCAGCACAATCTTGTTCCTGCCGAGATGCTGGCGGACTTGAAGCGCGCGGGGGTTGTTGTGACGAACTACCATGCCTTCATGCACAAGGACAGGAGTGAGGGCAGCGAGATTGCGAGGCGGGTAGCGGGACAGAAGAAGGGAGACGCGGTGATGGTTGAGCGGGTGTGTCGAGATTTGCGCGGTGACATTCTTGTGCTTAACGACGAGGCTCACCACTGCTATCGCCCTACAGCATCGAAATTCAAATCAACGACGACACTGCTTTCGCTGTTCCTGCTGTAGAAGGTTGAGCCTTCCCACCCCCTGTCCGCAAGCACCCGCTTCCCCAACCCTCACGCCTCCACCGCCGAGAAAAACGCCCTCCAAGACCAAAGCCGATACATCACCGCCGCGCGAGAACAACTCAAACGCGCAGGCATC
>JABACB010000334.1 GCA_014237925.1 Alphaproteobacteria bacterium | reverse complement strand
ATAATGATGTTGCAGAAAATTTAATCACGGGTTTGGCAGGATTGGTTGCTGGTTATATTATTGCGGAAGGATACAAACGATACGTATCTCCTTCAACAAAAAAATCTTGGGAACGCGATGTGAGAATGCATCATGGTGAAGCTGGAATTGCATTGTTTGGTGCTGGAACTACATCTAGTGCTTTCTCGTACGCCAAAAAAAATCAAAAGGCATTGAATGCATCATTATTTGCTATTGGGATTGGTGCCGGATTTGCCATTCATGATCGCAAAGATGCGCATAAATGGTTTAGATCTAGAAAAAATTTCGCATGATCTAGTAAGTTTAAAAACCCTATGACCATATTTCATACATGAGAGATAAAATTGGCGATAGACCCATAGAGGTAACAGAATCGAATGGAAATTTAATATTAAAATTCTATCCTATGACTAAAAATGCAAAAAATCCAAACAAAGTTCTCTTTTGTCTCACTATGGATTCTGAAGCTCGTAAAAAATTAGAGCAGATCTGTAAAAACAAAAAATGATCATATTATTTTTTTATTTTATAAATTCTCTGTGAATGTTTGCC
>JABACB010000333.1 GCA_014237925.1 Alphaproteobacteria bacterium | reverse complement strand
TGGGTCGTCCTGGCAGGCGTGATGGCATCCGTTCTGTCGACGGACGCGAGCTGTCACTTTCGCCTCACGCCGCAGAACTGGTGGTTGCCTATACTTTTTCTCGCTTTCCTCCTTGCCTCCGAACAGAAGCGAAGCCCCTTGTCGCGTACGCAACAAATCGTGGTGTTTGTTGTCGTTGCCTTCCTGCTTCAAATCTCCCTTCAAAGCGCTAGAATTCGCGGCAAGGTGTCCTTTGTGCGGTCGCAGGTGGTGCGACAGGCGGAACGACAGGGAGGATGGTTTGTCGTTCCCGATACAGGCCACAAAATAAAAGGTCCTAGAGAAGTCTTTTTCAATTACTACAAGAGCGGCTTGACCGGAGTGGATTTGCCCTTGCTTTCCGAATGTCCGGAGAAGGCAGAACGACAAACGCCCATCCATGGATTGATGCTTTGCAGACCTTGAACGACTCGATCAGAAGAGTGCGATCAGAAGAGTGCGAGGATTTTTGTTGAAAATGCCGCTCCTTTGTCTCTATGATGAGCGCATGGATGCTGTTTCTCTTGTCCGTGTCGCGAGGTTGCAGATGTCTGCGC
>JABACB010000332.1:303-575 GCA_014237925.1 Alphaproteobacteria bacterium | reverse complement strand
TCCCGTATCGGTCACACGGAACTCGACCGTATTCACGCCTTCGCTGTCTGTGATCGTGTCTTTTCCATCCTTTCTGCCACCGGTTGTACCTATGTAGTGATAGACATAGGTGTCCTTGCCCGCGCCGCCTTCCAAGATGTCGTCTCCCGCGCCGCCTGTGAGCGTGTTGTCGCTGTCGTCGCCTACGATTCGATCGTTGTGCGCTGTACCCAAGATGTTTTCGATGCCGTAGATCGTGTCGCCATGCGCGTGGCTGTTATCAATGACAAGGT
>JABACB010000332.1:0-293 GCA_014237925.1 Alphaproteobacteria bacterium | reverse complement strand
GCGTCGTCTACGGAAGAGGTCGGATCGTTGCTGTTCGTAGGCAGGCTGCCGCCGTAGATGACATCCGCCCCTACGCCGCCTAATATGATGTCGCTGCCCGCGCCGCCCGCCAGCGTGTCTGCGCCGTCGCCGCCCTCCAGCGTGTCTACTCCGTCGCCGCCTCTGATCGTGTCTGTCCCTATGCCTCCGTCGATCGTGTCGTCGCCGCCGAAGCCGAGCATGTAATCGTCTCCCGCACTCCCCGTCAGCGAGAGGTCGTTCTCCGTCGTTCCCAGTTTGATATTGAGGGGCTG
>JABACB010000331.1 GCA_014237925.1 Alphaproteobacteria bacterium | reverse complement strand
CGGCAAGACAACCTTTTTCCCCTCGTCATCCCCTTCGCCAAGCGCCGTCGTATCGGCTTTGTCGTCGTCCGCCTGCGAATCTTCCTGCGCGTTTCCATCGTTCGTATGCGAATCCGACGATTGTTCGGATGTGTGAGCGTGTCCGCCGTCTCCAAGCACGCCCATCAGTTTTTCGTCGATACGCTCCGCCCAAAGAGGGCGGGTAAGGACACCCGCCAGAGCAATCAGCGAAATCAGAATTGCCCACTGACCGCTCGTGCTACGCGGCAAGGCTGCGTGTTCCCACATTTCGCTGGAAATATCCAAGCTTTCGTCGCTATAGCCGGCAAAGTCGTCGCTTCCTGTAAAGGCACTGACGATACCCTCTTCCAGTTTTTCCTCTTTATCGGTCTCTTCCTTTCGCGTCTCCTCTTCCTTTTGTGTCTTTTGCTCTGCCTTGACCTTCTCTCTTTCCGCTTGGTTTGTCTCTTTTTCCTTCTCTTTCTTTTGCAAGGATGTCTCCGCTTCGCTTTCGTGGGCGAATTGCTCGAAGCCTGCTCCCTCTTTCACCTCTTTGCCCGTTGCCTGCTCTTCGCG
>JABACB010000330.1 GCA_014237925.1 Alphaproteobacteria bacterium | reverse complement strand
TTGTTTTACCTGCGCGGAGTTGCGCCGAAGTCGGTCGCCACCGCGGACATTTATCGAGGGGTTGCTCCGTTCATTGTGTTGCAGCTGGCGGGCTTGTTCTTGACGGCTCTGTTTCCGATATTGACCGACTGGCTACCGAATCTGCTGTACGGATCGGACTACAGCCTCCAATAAGAGGCGGAAGGGTACTTTTTCTTCTTTCCGTCCAGCTTGTGCGAATCGCCTCCGAATCGCCCTGCTGTCGCCTCCGTTTCGCCCGTCTTCGCATACAACGATCCTCACAAAAAACACTGAAATATCAAGAGGATATTTTCTTCTCGTTCATCCCTCACCAGCCCTTGTCTTTTTTAAAAGCAAGCAGAAAATTTTGCCGAACAGCCCTTTTTTCCTGCTTTTCTTTGTTACCTCGAAAATTTGTTGTTTGACCGCCTTCCTAAAATAACGCCTAGTCAACATCGTCGCTAGCTCGATTCGCTTGGCACATCTGTCGCAATCTGTCGCAAGGACTGCAGGCGCAAGAGGGCAGACAAAAACATTCTTCTCCTTTTTTGTCGAAAAGAACCCCTTTTCGACCAC